>JAIVIG010000501.1 GCA_020200675.1 Actinomycetota bacterium | reverse complement strand
CGCTTCGTCCGTGCGGCGCATGCCAGGGGCGTAAGGGTGGATGTGTGGACCATAAACCAGGCAGAAGAGATGCGCCGTCTGCTCGACCTCGGGGTCGACGTGATCATGACCGACCGGCCAGGCACGCTGGCTGAAGTGCTGAAAAATCTCCCCCCGACCCTCACGCCGCCATGAGCAGCACGATGGAGGCCACGCCGAAGAGCGTGTAGGCGGTGCCGAGCGGCAAGAAGTACCTGGGCTCTTCCCGCAGGGGTGTCAAGAACTGGGCGTAGGGGAGGAAGCGCATCGCGCGCCTGAGGACAGCGTTGTACTCGTACCGGAAGAAGATCATGTGCAGCCCGTTGGCGACCGTGACCAGGCAAAACGGCAGGGCCCAGAGCTTCGAGGGATAAAGCTTCAAGGCAGGGGGCGTGACGAAGATGCAGAGCAGCCAGATCACCTGGATGGTCACGTAGCTCACCCAGGCGGCCGTGATCCTGTATCTGTGCCTCTCGTCGATGGTGAGATTCTAATGTAGGGACCGGCACGAGAGCATTCTTTCTGCCCGGATTGTAAACTGGTCGCTACGTAGATGAGTCTGAATCCGGCTCGTAGACCGGCAATTAGAGTAGGAGAAACATGATCGGTGAATCACTCGTCAAAGATCCTTCCCTCGCCCCTGAGGGACACCGCAAGATCGACTGGGTCGCCCAGCACGCGCCGGTTTTGAACAAGATCGCGGGCGAGCAACTCGCCGATGGTTCGCTGCGCGGCCGCAAGGTCGCGATGACCATCCACCTGGAGGCGAAGACGGCGTATCTGGCATTGCTCCTGTCTGAGGCTGGGGCCGAGGTTACCGTCTCCGGAAGCAACCCGCTCTCCACCCAGGACGACGTTTGCGCGGCCCTGGCCGAGCGGGGCGTGAGGGTCTTCGCCACCCACGACCCTTCCGACGAGGACTTCGAGGGCTACCTGCACAAAACACTGGAGACCGGGCCCGACCTGATCGTCGACGACGGCGCCGAGCTCGTCGGACGTCTGGTCGAACACTACCCCGACCTCGTTGGCAACGTCCTTGGAGCCTCCGAGGAGACCACCACAGGCATACTTAAGCTAAGAGCCATGACGGCCGAGGAGGTACTACCCTTCCCTGTGCTGGCCGTCAACGACGCCAAAATGAAGCACCTCTTCGACAACCGCTACGGTACGGGCCACTCCTCCATCGTCGCTTTGCTCTCGAATACCAACCTCTTCATCTCGGGCAAGGCGGTCGTGGTGATGGGCTTCGGCTGGGTGGGGCGCGGCCTCGCGAAGTACGCCGACGGCATGGGCGCCCGGGTTATCGTGTGCGAGCCCGACCCTGTGAAGCTGCTCGAGGCATACTCCGAAGGTTACGAGGCGATGAACTCGCTCCAGGCTGCAGAGGTCGGGGACGTGTTTCTGACGGGCACGGGCAACATCAAGGTGCTCGGGATTGAGCACTTCGCGCGGATGAAGGACGGTGCTCTTCTCGCGAACGCCGGACACTACGATCACGAGTTCGATCTTGCCGCCCTGCGCGAGACGGCGGCAGGCTCACGTGAGGTTCGGCGCAACATCACAGAGTACGAGCTCCCTGACGGAAGGCGGCTGCACGTCCTGGCGCGCGGGCGGCTAGTCAACATCGCCGCCGCAGACGGGCATCCCGTCGAGATCATGGACCTCACCTTCGCGGTGCAGGCGCTCGCGGCACACCACCTCGCCAGCCACGCTGCCGATCTGGCCTCAGGCATCCAACCCATCCCCGAGGCGATAGACGACCTCGTCGCCCGTGCCAAACTGGCCTCCCTCGGCATAGAGCCCGAGACCCTGACAGAGGAGCAGATCTCCTACCAGCAGAGCTGGCGGTAGGACGGCCCAGGGGACGAAACTTGAGGACCATTACGATCCGGTACACGGCCTTCCGGGGGTGCCCCAACTGCGAAGGGCGGGGGGACGACGGTGCCTCCTGGCGCCCCGCGGAGTGTAGGCGGTGCAAAGGAAGTGGCAGGCTCGTGACGGACGTCGAGGTCGAGGACTCGGTGATGGGAGTTCTGTCGCGCTCGCGCTACGATTTCAACGCCCTGGGCGAGGTCTACTTGCTCGACTTCGACGAGGACGAAGAGTTCGAGGTCGTACATGCCACTCCCCTGTAGAAGCCATTCCCCCCGAAAGTTACGCAGCAAGCTATACCACAGAAGGACCACGGCAGCAAGGAAAGGTTTCAGCTTGTCACCTAAATTTTGCGCCAAAAGAGCAGGTTCGCATTCGGGAGCAAGACAACACAATGCTGGCGATCTATCCTAGCTTTCGGCCCCACCATGGTCGAAATAAAGGAGGATCGCCAGCCATGTTCGAGTGTAAACTCGTCGCCTCAAACACGCAAACCGCCTTCGGTCCTTTGTGCCTGTTGGGACACTATCTCAGCCAAGAGGGAGTGCTTGAGCCCCTCTCTGGAGTCCACATCGTCCAGAAGAGCATAAAACACTCTCCCCAACAGAAGCTCCTCGACGTCCTCATGGGCATCCTATCTGGCTGTAAGGCCCTCTACGAGATCGATGTCCGGGTGCGTCCTGATGCGCCGCTTCAAAGAGCCTTCGGCAGGGAGCGGGTGGCCGATCAATCCACCATCCAGAGGACCCTCAACGCCTTCAGCAAGGAGAACGTCTCCCAACTGAGAGGGGCCGTGGAGGCCATAGGGCGTCGCTACTCGGCCGTGTTCTCTCATGACTTCGAGCGCGAGATGCTCCTCGTGGAGGTGGACCTGACGGGCTTGAGGGCCTCCAAGCGGGCCGAGGGCTCGACCAAGGGATACTTCTCAGGAGAACGCAACGCCACGGGCAGGCAACTGCTCAGGGTAATCGCTCCCCAATACAAAGAGATCCTCTTCGAGAAGCTCTATGCGGGCAACACCACCTCCTGCGAGGTCCTAAAACAGAGCATAAGGGAGGTCGAGCGCATCCTGAACCTGGCAGAAGATCGTCAAAAGCGCAGGCGAACCCTGGTGCGTCTAGACGGGGGTTTTGGCACTGATGCCAACCTCAACTGGCTGATGTGGCGCGGCTACGAGTTCATCGCCAAAGGCTACGGGGGAAAGCGGGCCAAAAAGCTGGCCTCTAGCGTAGCAGAGGATGGCTGGGAGGAGGGACCAACAAAGAGCCAAAAGCTGGGCGTTCCTGCTTCCCCCCATCGTTACGCTCGCAGGAGCAAGACGGTAGTGAGGCGCTGGGTAGATGAGAAGGGCAAGCCCTACCAGGACTACCTGGTATGCAGCCTTTTCTGGCTCGGTAGCTCCCAGATAGCCAAACTCTACGACGCCAGAGGGGGGATGGAGACGGACATAAAGGGAGACAAGCGGGGCTTGGGGATAGAGAACAGGAGGAAGAAGAGCTTTTTAGCCCAGGAAGCTTTGGTTTTGTTGGCGCAGCTCTCTCACAACCTAATCGTGTACTTCAAGCGGTGGTTTTTGAGAGGGACTGCAGCGGCGAAGCTGGGAGTGGAGCGGTTGGTGAGGGAGGTATTGGCGATGGTGGCAGAGGTAAGGGTGGGAAGGATGAGCGGGAAGGTTAGTTTGAAGTTACCGCACCACCACCCGTGGGCGAAGGCCGTTGCAGCGGGCATCGAGACGCATCGCCCTCGAAATGGATGGCGTACTATTTGGCGTCAAATTTAGGTCACAGGCCATTCCGCAACCTCCTACAAGGAGTTCGCCAACGACTTCGAGCGGGCGTTTCGCGGAGGATAACGCCAGGGTCGAATGGCCCGCTAATTATACTTCCAAGAGAGGAAAAATCCGCGGAGCGGCTTGACCTGGAAATGATGCTGGTCTACAGTCTCCCGATGCCTATAAATTCGGTAGACAAAGTAGTTAATCTGCCTCGCGGTATGCTCTCATGACGTTACGGCGTATCCCGGTAGAG
>JAIVIG010000500.1 GCA_020200675.1 Actinomycetota bacterium | reverse complement strand
CTGCAGCGAGTAGAGACGCCTCAGGCGGATCTGCCTCCGCCCTCGCAGGCTCAGACGCAGGCCTCCTATCCTCCCCCGCAAGCCCAGGCTCCCGTGCCCAACTATCTGGTCCCGGCGATTCTTACGACACTTTTCTGCTGCTTGCCGTTGGGTATCGTCTCGATAGTCTTCGCGGCACAGGTCAACGGCAAACTTGAGGCGGGGGACCGTGCAGGGGCTCTCGACAGCTCGAGAAAAGCCAGGATGTGGGCCTGGATCTCTTTCGGCACCGGCCTGGTGTTGATCGCTGGCTCCGTTGTTCTGGTCGTCGTACTTGGAGTTGCCGGAGAAGCCGGTGGAACTTACTAGTACTACAGTTGTAGATAGTGGTATGCTCTGGCATCATGCTCCCTTTACAAAGGAGGATGCGGTGCCACAGACGGTGGATCGAAAGACCGTGCGCTCGTGGACGGAGGAGTTGGACGCGGTGGGTGAGCGGATCGCCCCGCACTTCTCGCGCAGCGAGGTTCGACGCCGGGCGCGGGACTATCTGTGCGGTTTGCTCTCCGGAGTAGAGCGCAAGAACGGCTGGCAGTTGGCCGAGGTGGCAGGCGATGCCACACCCTACGGCCTCCAGCACTTGCTGGGTCGAGCCAACTGGGACGCCGATCTCGTGCGCGACGACCTGAGAGGCTACGTGAGCGAGCATCTGGGCGAGGAGGGTGCGATCCTCATCGTCGATGAGACGGGCTTCATCAAGAAGGGCCAAAAGAGCGTCGGGGTGAAGCGCCAGTACACCGGCACTGCCGGCAAGACGGAGAACTGTCAGGTGGGCGTTTTCCTATCCTACGCTTCTGGTCAGGGTCAAGCTTTCATCGACCGCGAGCTGTATTTGCCCGAGGAGTGGGCCGAAGACGAAGAGCGACGCGAACAAGCTGGAGTACCAGAGCAGATCGGGATGCGCACCAAGCCCGAACTCGCCAAAGAGATGCTCGGGAGGGCTCTGGATGCGGGAGTGAAGGTGGCGTGGGTGGTGGCCGACTCCGTCTATGGGGACACCAGACGACTTGGGATGTTCCTCGAAGAGAGGGAGCAGCCCTACGTGCTGGCCCTCTCGGGTAAGGCTCACGTGTGGGCCGGCTTCTACCAGCATCGAGTAAGCACAGTGCTGCAATCCTTACGGCAAGGAGAGCTTCCGTCCGAAGAAGGCGGGGAAGGCTGGAGACGCATCTCGGCCGGGGACGGCTCGAAAGGTCCCCGTCTCTATGACTGGCTGAGGCTGCCGCTAAACCCGCCGCTACAAGAAAGTTTCGAGAGGTGGCTTTTGGTGCGTCGCTCCATCGAGGATCCAGACGAACTCACCGCCTACACGGTCTTCGCTCCCGAAGGTACTACGCTCGAAGAGCTGGCGAAGGTGGCCGGCATGCGCTGGCGGGTAGAGATCGGCTTCGAGGAGGCTAAAGGGGGGGTGGGACTCTCTCACTACGAAGTCCGTAGCTGGCGCGGCTGGTACCGGCACGTCACCCTCGCGCTCTTCGCCCACGCCTTCCTCGCCGCCATCCGGGCCAAAGGCCAAGACATCGAGGCATCACAAAAGGGGGCTCTGAAAATGGAGGGCGCCGACAGCCTGCTGGCTTTCAAGAGAAAGCGAGGGCTCTCGTGGAACTGACGGTCTCCGAAGTGCGCAAGCTCCTGTGTCGGTTGGTGCTGAGCCGAGGAGCCCCGCGTTGGAAGGAAGTGCTCTCCTGGTCGGAATGGCGTCGTCATCATCAGGCCGTGGCTAGGCGTTGCCATTACAAGCGGAGAGGCGTGCTGCTGGCATGAACTACAACTGTAGTACTAGTACGGGTGTCGCCCCTGCCGGTGAGCGTCTGGTCGCTGCGGCGTTCGTGGTGGCTGCAGTAAGTGCTCTAGGCTGCCTATACCTGTTCAACCCGAGCACTACGGCGCTGTTCCCCACGTGCCCGTTCCTGGCATTCACCGGTTGCTACTGTCCTGGATGCGGAAGCCTCCGCGCCCTTCACCAGCTCACGCGCGGACATCTGCTGATCGCATTGGGGCTGAACCCTCTCATGGTGCTCTCGATGCCGTTTCTCGGGTACTTCTTCGTATCCCGTGCCACGCTCGCGTTCGTAGGGCGTCCCTTGAAGACTTTTTTCCTGAGGCCTGAATTGATCTGGACATTGCTGGGGGTAATCCTCGCGTACTGGGTTCTCAGAAACATTCCCCTTCATCCGTTCTCGTGGCTCGCTCCCTGACGAGCCTTAGTAAGGCACCGCTTGTTCGTAACCCTTTCTGTTTCGCCGGGGTCTCAAAGGGTATATATTGCAGCTAGTTAACGACCCAGCGAGAGGGAGCGAGGTGAGATTGGGATGCCGGGTGGGACGCTGAACATAGTCATAGCCATACTGGTGATAATCCTGCTGGTCATACTGATACTCCAGTTCGTCTAGGGCGTCGGGTACCGGCGCCGAAAGGGGAAGGTATGGGGCTGAATACGGTGATCTATGTGTTGCTGATCATACTCGTGGTCGTCGTGATACTGTACTTGTTGGGGGTTGTATAGGGGGTTCGCAAGAGCGGCATCCGATGCTTGACCACCAGAGTCTGGCGGGGTAGCATAACTGCGATTTGCAGCGGTCGGTAAAAAGGACCATCGAGGCCCACGGAGCGCGTTCTCCGTGGGCCTTGTCGTATCTGCTCGGGACGACCAGAAAGGAGTCCTGTCGCCAATATGGATATTGAGATCGGGAAAGGAAAGGTGGCGCGCCGGGCCTACGGGCTCGACGAGATCGCCATAGTCCCCAGCCGCAGGACCCGCGACCCGGAAGACATAGACATCTCCTGGTCTCTGGGCGACCTGCACCTGGATCTGCCGTGCCTCGCCAGCGCCCTCGACGCCGCTGTGGATCCGGTGACGGCCGGCATCATCGGGTCGCTGGGGGGCCTCGCCGTGCTCAACCTCGAAGGTTTGCAGACGAGGTACGAGGACCCGGGGCCGGTCTTCGAGGAGATAGCGAGCCTGCCGGAGCAGAAGGCGACGCGGGTGATGCAGGAGATCTACGCCGAGCCCATCAAGGAGGAGCTGATCTTCCGCCGCGTCCAGGAGGTAAAGGACAAGGGCGTCATAGCCGCGGCGTCCCTCACTCCCCAGAGGGTCGAACGCTATCACCTGGCCGCCATAGAGGCGGGTCTCGATGTGCTCGTCATCCAGGGGACCGTCGTCTCCGCCGAGCACGTCTCGAGGAGCGTGGAGCCGCTCAACCTGATGG
>JAIVIG010000034.1 GCA_020200675.1 Actinomycetota bacterium | reverse complement strand
GGGTACGCCAGCTGCTTACCAAGGTACGCCTGCACCTAGCTTCGGGGCATCCCGGCCAACGTCTATGGAACGCCCTCTCGTCGGCAGGCCAAAAACACGCTCGTGAATAATCCAGGCTAGCCGTCGAACAACGGACACGCAGGCGGCCAGGGGAGGTACGGAGGCTCGAAACCGTGCCTCTAGTTAGGAACTACTAAAGCTCGGCGAACTTGTAGCCTATACCGCGTACGGTTTGGATGTAGCGAGGCTCCTTGGGATCTGGCTCTATCTTCTTGCGTATCCGCTGGATGTGTACGTCCGCTGAGCGGGCCTCGCCGTAGAAATCTCCATCCCAGAGCTGCTGCATTATTTGCTGTCGGCTGTAAACCCACCCGGGGTGGGCCGCAAGAAGGCTCAGAATCTCGAACTCCGTGGCGGTGAGATCTACCAGCTCTTCGCGGACCCAGACCTGGCGTCGTGAGAGATCGATCATGAGGTCGGGAAATTCGTATCTGATATTCGCAGACTGGGCGTCCATGCGGCGGCGACGGAGGTGGGCTCGCACGCGGCTAACTATCTCCGCCGGGCTAGCCGGCTTGGTAACGTAGTCGTCGGCTCCCACTTCCAGGCCCACGACGACGTTTCTCTCACCTTCGCGTGCCGTGAGCATAACTATCGGCACGTCGCTACTTCTTCTGAACTCCTGACAGAGGGTGACGCCGTCGACGTCCGGGAGCATTATGTCCAGTATGACCAGATCGAGCGTACCGGCGGAGTGGAAGCTCTTCAGCGCCCTCTCACCGTTCCCGACCGCCTCCACGGTCATCCCCTCGCGCTCGAGGGCGATCTTCAAGATGTCTCTTACCGCGGGGTCATCCTCGACTATAAGTATCTTGGGCATCCAGATCCGCCTCCGGCAACTTGACCTCGACTGCTGTGCCGATCCCTTCCTGGGAGCGAATGGAGATATTGCCTTCCATCCGCTCGGTGAGCTCTTTGCATATCGGAAGCCCCAGACCGAAGCCTTCCGAGCTTCCCTTTCCCTGGTAGAAACGCTCGAAAACGTGAGGAAGGTCGACCGAGCTTATCCCGACTCCTTCGTCTTCCACCGTGACAGCGTTACCTCTCACGCGCAGTCGTATGTCCCCACCCCTGGTGGAATTCTTGATAGCGTTGCTGAGCAAGACCAGGAGCACTTCCTGGAGCCACTCAGGATCAGCACGCACGCGAGCTTCTTCACCCTCGATGTTGAGCCTGAGTCCGGCACTCTCAGCGAGTGGCTCCACCAGCTCGGCCGCCCGTTGTCCTACTGCCCTCAAGTCGACGACCTCCTTGCTGGGCTCCCGAAGATCCCAACCCACGCGCGATAGGCGTAGCAGGGCTTCAGCTAACCGCTGCATCCGGCGGCTCTCGGAGAAGATATGGTCAAGAA
Source organism: Actinomycetota bacterium (assembly GCA_020200675.1). Taxonomy (GTDB): domain Bacteria; phylum Actinomycetota; class Rubrobacteria; order Rubrobacterales; family Rubrobacteraceae; genus Rubrobacter_F. The sequence goes on along the minus strand of JAIVIG010000034.1, from coordinate 8,849 downwards.
GGCGGCTCCTCGTGGCGGGATTTTCGTCCTCCCCTGTGGCCAGCAACTCCGCGGCTCCCAGGATGGACATTAGGGGTGTCTTGAGCTCGTGGGCCGCGTTGGCCAGGAACCGCTGCTGGTTTGCCTCCAGCTGGTGTCCCGTTGAAAGGTCTTGCATGACCACCAGCACGTCGTGTCGTTCCTCGTTGATCAGGCACTCCAGATTGATTCTCAGGTGACTCTCTCCGCAGCTTACCCGAGCCTCTATGCTCTCCCTGTTGCGGGCGCAACGCGCTACCGCTCCCGGCAGGTGAAAGTCCTCCCACAGATCCGGGAGCTCTTCGAGCTTCTCCCCGCTCGTCGCACCCAGCATGGCGCCAGCGGCCGGATTGGCGAAAACAACGCGTCCCTGAGGATCGGCAACCATCACGCCTTCGGTGAGGTTATCCAGTATGGCCCTGAGACGTTGCCGCGCGGTCTCGGCCTGGGAACGGGCCACTTGCTCCCGAACCAGAAGTTGGGCACGTTCTCTCTCGGCCCGCTTGCGCTCGCTCACGTCCTCGCAAGTTTTGAGGATTACCATACCACCATTCGGGTCCCGTACGACACGAACGTTTTCCCGAACCCACAGTACGCTCCCGTCTTTGTGCGTTTTGCGGGCTTCCCAACTGCCGATTCGTTCAGGAACCCGCAAGCACGCACTGAGGTACCGCGATACGCTTTCTCTGTCCTCTTCGTGGAAGACGTCGAGCACCGGACGCCCGACCAACTCCTCGGGCGTATAGCCGAGCTGTCCGGCGCCGAAGCGGTTGACCGAGAGTACCGTGCCTTTCTCGTCTAGCGTGAAGTACATAGTCGGATTGTCTTCGTACAAGGCCCTGTATCGCTCTTCGCTGTCGCGTAGCGCCTCCTCGGCCCGTTTGCGCTCGGTAACGTCTTCCTGGACCCCTATGAAGTTGAGGAGCTTGCCTTCTTTGTCACGTACGGGGGAGATGGAGAGCTCGTTCCAGAAGAGGGTGTCGTCTTTCTTGTAGTTCCTCAAGACCACTTTGCATCGGCTGCCATCCCGCAGCGCCGCCCGCAGCTCCTCCAGGGCCGGCTGCTCGCGCTCCGTACCCTGCAAGAATCGGCAGTTGCGCCCGAGGGTCTCTTGCGCGGAGTAGCCGGTCATGCTTGCGAAGGCGGGGTTGACGTAGATGATAGGGTCGTCGGGCTGGTTTGGGTCGGTGATAACGATGCCGTTGGAGCTGGCGGCGATGGCCCGGTCCCTGAGGCGCAGCGCTTCCTCGGCCTGCTTACGCTCGGTGATATTCTCGTGGGCGACAACAGCGCGCGGGGAACCGTCGGCGAGAAAGCGGGTCACCCGTCCAACGAACCAACGCTTCCCGGTAGGGGAATGGCAGGGGTACTCGAGCGCGAACTCCTCTCGCCAGCCGGAGAGAACCGAACGGATCCCCTCCGCGAACGCAGCAGCGTCTGCGGACTGCTCGCCTACCGCCGACTCGCAAACTCGGAGGTAGTTGGCCCCTTCCGCAACGTTTCCAACAGCACCATTGGACGCAGCAAATTCTCGCCAGGTCTTGTTGACGAAACCGATGGCGCCCGACTCGTCGAGAATCGCTATATGCGCGGAGAGACTATCTAACGCGGAGCGAGCGAAGGGCTCGGACTCGCAAAACTGCTCTCCGGTGTACCTGCCATCGGGTATGCCGGTCACCCGAACACCTCTAGCGTGTCCTTTTCAGTAAAAGCACTCTCATGTCCCTACAGTATAACTTCGCGCCGAGCCAGACAACTTCACAGCGTCGAGAGTGACGCTGGTGCACTCGTACATGTTAAGCAAGGCGTTCCGATCCACTGCTGCATCCTGCCAGATGGGAAGAAAGTGTTAAGGAAACTTTACCAAGCTGTTATTGGACATTGACATGGTTTGGGCAGAATGCCTATGCAGAAGACCAAAACTTTGCGTGATGGTCTGGGAGGCAATGCAAAGCAGGAGTGTTGGCTGCAAGGTGGGTAGCTCACGAACCAGCTGGGGATCGAGAAGCTTTTGGGGGAATACTGTCGACCGCCGGTTCCAGTACGCGACCTGTTGCGATCACAGTTTTCCACGTGCTGTGTTGTCACCTTCGATGATCGCGGCGAAAGAGGGGTTGTGCAGTGAAGGATACAGTAGAGGAACGTAACGATTTGTTGGCCGAGAATCGGTACGCAGGTTACACGGTCTACGACTATGCTGGCGAGAAGATCGGGAAGGTCGACGAGTTTTTCGTAGACGGTGACGACCGTACGGAGTACATCGGCGTGAAGATAGACTCTCTCGAGCCAAGGTCCACGCTCATTCCAATAGATGTCACGCGAGTGAACGAGCAGCAGCGACTTGTCGAGGTCGCTGCCTCCAAGGAGGGGGTCAAGGATGCTCTCGCTTTGGACGACGGTAGCGGGACAACACCTGACTTCGAGCAGCAGGTCCGAAGCTTCTTCGGCGTGACAAACGAGGGGGTATTAGAGGTGCCTCCCGCCAACTGGATGGTGCCTTTCCTTCTCGTTCGCTTGCGGGAGGGAGACAGCCATGGTCGCGAGTTGGCGCGGAAGGTGACCTACCCCAGTTTTGAAGCTTCACGTCCGCGGGCGATTTACCGAGCCTTGCAGCAGATGGAGAAGGAAGGAATGATCGTCTCCAGAGGCGACGGCTTCGACCGCGAGCTATCCCAGCGCAGGTACTCGATCACGAAGTTGGGAGATGCTTACCTAGAGTATCTGGCGAACGCACTCGTGCAGTACGGGGAAGAGATAGATCTCTTCTTTCGGCTCTTCGACAGACAGCTCGCCAGGGAGCTGCGGCTAGAGCACTACGAACTCCAAAGCGAAAGGGAAACCAGAAAAGATGCTTAAGTACGATACTAGAAACTTCACGGGCACCACAACTACAGAGAGCCTTGGTCCAGAAGACTTCGAGAGGGTAGGCATCCGACTAGCCGAACGGCGCTTCAAGGCGAAGGATATTATTTTCGCCCCAGGAGACCCGGACGACCGGCTCTACTTCTTGTTCGAGGGCACCGTCCGTTTGTACAAGACCTACGGCTATTACAAGGAGGCCACTACCGCTCTCCTGAAGGAGGGTGGGGTCTTTGGCAAGCTGAACCTCGTCGAAGGCTGCTGGCAGGACAACTTCGCCGAGGCTGTGACCGAGGCGCGGGTGGCCAGCGTTCAGAAGAGCATGCTAACCGAGATTACAAAGCGTAAGCCGGAGTTCACCCTGAAGCTCTTTGCCTTGTTCTCGGAGCGTCTTCGGCAGTCCGACGAGGTCATAGAGAGCCTCTTGCACCGGGAAGTCTCCGCGCGCCTGACGACGCTACTACTGAGCTTGAGTGATCGCTTCGGCGAAAACAACGGGGTTGGAACGCTCCTCGGTGTGCGTCTGACCCATCAGGACTTAGCTAACATGATCGCCTCGACCCGCGAAGCGGTCTCGAAGGTCATGAGCGAGTTCCAGCGCGACGGCGCCATAGAGGTCCAGAACCGCAAGATAGTCCTCCATCCTGAATTGATGAAGACTTTGTGAGAGCACTTTTCGAGAATAGCTGAACCCTCGTAGGTTACGGGCGCCGGCGCGAAGCTTGAGCTTACCATCGCCTGTGGCCTCAAGTGCGGAGAACCAAAACAAAGCACCCAAATACAGCAGCGACCCAGGCTCCTGAAGGAAGCATGGGATCTAGTTTTGAGGCTCCTCGAAAGGTCTCTGGCCTGCACACTTGCCGGTAGCTGTCGAACCTGTAGTGACGCAAAGATCTGTCTCTGGCATAGTTGGCGTAGCCCCGAGAAGGAGAGGATGGCATGACAACCAACGGCTTCACCCACGTCAGCGTCCACGCCCACGACCTCGACGAGTCGACGCGCTTCTACCAGGAGCTCTTCGGGATGGAGGAGATTCCCGCGCCCGGCTTCCCCTTCCCGGTGCGCTGGCTACGCGTAGGTGATCTGCAGCTTCACCTCTTCCAGAGCGAGGACCCGGCGCCCCAGGGCCACCACTTCGGCATCGAGGTGGACGACTTCGAGGCTACGTACAAAAAGGTGCGGGAGCTGGGCGTTCAAGAGGAGTCCGGTTACTTCTCGAACGTCTACGAACTACCCGATGGGGCGGTCCAGCTCTACGTGCGAGATCCGGCAAGAAATATGGTCGAGATCAACTGGCCGGACGTCTCCACGCTCGACCGCTCCGTAGTCGGGGAGATCGAAGAGGTCGACGCCGGGGATGACGGGGCCACTCTCTACCTGCGGGGGCAGGAGTAGGCACGTAGAAGATCACCCAATGGTCTCTTTGCCCGCGACTCGATGTCGCATCCAGACGTTGGGGTCTTCGTAGCGTCCTGCGTCTTGCTCCCGGTCTATCGTGATCGGCTGCAGCGCGCCCGGAACGACGTACTCATCACTCTCCGGGAAGCCCATTCCCGTCCAATCCTCCCACTCGGAGACCTTACCGACGACGATCAGGGACTCGGGCATGACCTTCAGGAACTGCGCACCCAGCCTCCAATGAACACGCAGCCAGGGGTCGAAGGGTGAGTTATCGTCTCGCCGCCACCCGATATACCTTTCGAAGGACGTCAGCGGATAGGAGCTCTTCAAGGTGGGGCGGACAGGTGCAACGAGCGAGTGCATCCCGCGTTCGGCCGCGAGCGAGCGCATGGCCCGCAGGATCTCCGCGCTCAGGCCGCGTCCGCGGTGGGACTTCGCCACGAGGGCGGCGAGCGCCGAGAGCGTGTTCGGATTGCTCCGGTCGCGTATAGCGCGTTCCATAAGACCGTCCATCGTTGACGGCAGATCGTCAGGGGTGCCGTTCCAGACAAAGGGTATGGTGTGCCCCACCGCGATGAGGTTGTCGGTAGGATCGCAGAAGAGGATCTGGTACTCCGCGAAGTCGTCGAAGAGCCTATTCCAGTGGGCTATGCCGCTGCCGTGCAATAGAAAGGCGGGCCAGCCCTCCTCTGCCAGTCGACCCACCTGATCCGCGAGTTCTGGTCTCTGCTTCAGGGTTGCTACTTCGAACGTCATCCTGATGCGACCGGAGGCCCCGGACAGACCCGACGCCTCCGGTACCAGCTTCGATCGAAGTTACGCGGGAATTTCCAGCACTATCTTCCCGATCCCCTTGCCCTCCTCCATGTGCTGCTGGGCGGCCGTGGCCTCCTTCAGGGAGAAGGTCTCGTTGATGACCGGGTGCAGGTCGTGCTTCTCGTAGAACGAGAGCATGTCGCCGAACTCCTGGGCGTTGCCCATCGCGGTGCCGAAGACGTCGAGGTTCTTGAGGGCTATGCTGATGGTCATCACCTTCGATGCCGGTCCCGCCGTCGCCCCGAAAACAACGACGCGGCCGCCGGGCTTTGCCAGCTGGATCATGTTGTTGAAGGCATCGCCGCCGATGGAATCCACCGAGAGGTCCACGCCGCCGGCCATGCTCTTTAGCTCTTTAGACCAGTCCTCGGAGTTGTAGTTGACGCCGCCTTCGGCCCCTAGCTCTTTGGCCTTCTCTATCTTCTCGTCTTCCCCGGAGCTGACGAAGACCGTGGCCCCCGCCGCCGTTGCCATCTGGACCACGAACGTCGCAACACCGCCGCCGATGCCCGGCACGAAGACTGTCTCGCCTTCCTGTAACTGCCCGCGGGTGAAGAGCGCCCGGTAGGCGGTCAGAGCGCCGAGCGGGATGGCCGCCGCCTCCTCGTGCGAGAGGTGCGAGGGCTTGGGGAAGACGTGGTCGGCCGGTACCTTGACGAACTGGGCGTAGGTGCCGTTGTCCGGCAGCCCGAGGATGCGGTATTCCTTCCCCGGAACCTTGGGGTTATCTCCCCAGTACAATGCCGGGTTTATGACGACCTCCGCACCCTCGTCGGGGCCTTCGGCGCCGTCACCTTTAGCCGCTACCTCGCCAGAGCCGTCGGAGCCGAGGATTATCGGCAGGGCGTCCGGTTTCGCGCCTGGGTACATGCCCTGGGTGACGAATACGTCGCGGCGGTTGAGGGCCGCGTTGCGCAGGCGAACCACGATCTCCCCGGAACCCGGTTCCGGGTCCTGGACGTCTTCGTAGCTTAGCGCTTCGGGACCTTCGAGCTCGTGCAACACTACCGCTTTCATTTGTTCTCCCTTCGGTCTGTGCCTCCCTTCGGGAGGCAGCCGTCAGCCGTCAGCTGTCAGCGGCCAGCTTTTTCTGCCGGTGGCCGGCTCCAGTCGCTCGTGCCACGGGCTTTTTAGAGCGGGTCCGTTTTTTGGTTTGGTGATCTCCTCTCGGCGTGCCTACCACTGCTTTTAGCTGAGGGCTGACTGCTGAAAGCCGACAGCTTTCTACACAAATGCCCCGATGCCGGTGATTTCACGCCCCACGATGAGGGACTGCATAGTATCCGTCCCCTCGTAGGTGTAGACGATCTCCATGTCGGAGAGGTGCCTGGCCACGTAGTACTCGAGCAAGACGCCGTTACCGCCCAAAACATCCCGCGCTTCGGAGCAGACTTGCTTGGCCTTTTTAGCGTTGTTCATCTTCGCCAGGGAGGCCATCGCGCCGGTCATCTTGCCTGCTTCCTGGAGTTGGGCGAGGCGGAAGCACAGGAGCTGCATGGTGGTGATCTCGGCTAGCATGTTGGCCAGCTTGTTCTGGATGATCTGGAACGACGCTATGGGTTTGCCGAACTGCACCCTCTCCTTGGCGTAGGTTACGGCTGCTTCGTAGGACGCGATGGCGTGTCCTATCGCCTCCCACGCCACCATGGCGCGCGTGGCGGTAAGCACCTTGTTGGTGTCCTTGAAGGTGTTGGCGCCGGCGAGGCGGTTCTCGGCCGGTATCCTCACGCCCTCGAGCTTTATGTCCGCCTGCCAGACGGCGCGCTTGCCCATCTTGCCGGTCATGATCTCGGTGGAGAAGCCTTCTGCGCCCTTCTCGACGAGGAAGCCGCCGACGTTGCCGTCGTCGTCGCGAGCCCAGATTATCGTTACGTCGGCGAAGGAGGCATTGCCGATCCAGCGCTTGTCCCCGTCTATGACGTACTCGTCGCCCTCGCGGCGGGCCGTTGTCTCGAGCTGCACGGAGTCGGAGCCGTGCGCGGCCTCGGTGAGGCCGAATGCGCCCGCCGCGACGTGGCTCATCCCTGGACAATCGTAGCCCTGTATGGTGCTGCCCGCGATGTTCAGCTCGGCTACTTTCGAGATCAACTCGAACGGGAACTGGGCCTTGTCCCAGTACTCGTTGATTATGGGTATGATCTCCCGGTCGGCGAAGGCGCGGACCCTGTCCCGGATCTCGCGCTCCTCATCGGTCAAGAGTTCATCGATCAGGTAATAGTCGGTCCCTAAAGACTGGGTCACGTCGGCTAGCAACGGCTCCTCCTTTTCCTTGCCCTCCTCCGGCGCCTCCCAAAGACGCGAGGCTAACTCTAGCACGGGCGTCCGCTGGCCGCCCACGCTCCAGAGACTAGCTCCCGAAGACGAACGGGGCGGGGTTACTGGGGCGTTCCCCGGCCTTTATTCAGGTGGGCGCGGCGCCTCCTGGTAAGACGGGACCGATGGCCGGCCAGGTTCGGGGATGTCCTCTGGGAGCGGGAGGAGACCGCGGGTGACCAACCCGAGATAGACCTTCTTGACCTCCTCGTGGCTCAACCTCCCCGTGGGCTCGTACCAGTTGGCTATCGTGCTGCAGAGCCCCACGATGGCCAGGGTCAGCACCTCGGGGTCGGAGTCTCGCGCGTTCCCGGCGGCGATCTCCTTTTCGAGCGTTTCCCGGCACTGTTGCCTGAACGCCCGCTGTTTCTCGCGGGTACGCTCCGATGAGACGAAGTCTCTTAGCAGGACGGACACGAAGGACTTGTTCTCGAGGACGGCGTCGATGTAGGCTGCGACCGTGGCTTCCAGACGCGTCTCGTAGGGGCTCTCCTCTTCGTTCAGGTGGTCCAGCTTCTCGCGCAAGAGGGCGAGGGCGCGGTCCTGGATCCCTTCGAGCAGTTCCTCCTTGCTTCCCCAGTAATGGTAGAGGGCCGCTTTGGTGATTCCCAACTCCCGGGCGATCTCGTCGACGGAGGTGCCCGCGTAACCCTTTGCCTCGAAACGACCGGCGGCGGTCTCGAGGATGAGAGCACGCCGCTCCTCTAGGGTCCTGGCGCCCAAAGGACCCGACGCCGTCTCCGGTCCCGAAGTCCGTGGACGACCAACCTTGCGTCTCGAAGCCCTCAATCGCCTCCTCCCTCGCCGACAACCCTCGCCGAACCGGTTGACAGACCGATCCGACCTTTGTAGTGTAACGGCTACTAGCTTACTAACCGGATAATTATTTTATCCAGATAACTGTTTTCGGGGAAAGCGGAGCGGGGTAAGAGCGGCATGAGGGTGCCGCGAACGGGAAAAGAGAGATGTTGTTTTTGTTGCGAGATACAGGATCGCCGAGACCGCGGACGGGGTGGGGATGGATGGCCGAGAGCGCACCGGTTTACTGGGCCGGAGGGCTAAGGCCGTCGTCACAACGAGGAGAAGACAAGGGAGGAGCGCCTTATGGCGACCGAGCGTTCTGAGGCATCGGCTGACCAGACCGAGGACGGCTTGATCGGGCGGACGCCTTCGGCCTACGGCTACCCGCTGCTCGTCAAGCACCTGCTGCACACTCCGCTGGCGCATGCTCCGGAGCAGGAGATCGTTTACCGTGATCTGCACCGTTACGACTACCGGACGCTGCGGCGCCGGATCGGGCAGCTCGCCAGCGGGCTCGAGGGTCTGGGCGTGAGGCCAGGCGATACCGTGGCGGTGATGGATTGGGACAGCCATCGTTACCTGGAGTGCTACTTCGCCGTGCCCATGATGGGCGCGGTTCTCCAGATGGTCAACGTTCGCCT
>JAIVIG010000499.1:2188-4443 GCA_020200675.1 Actinomycetota bacterium | reverse complement strand
GTGGCGATACTGGAGGGCGTTCTCCGACAGGGACCCGCCCGAAGAGTTGCAGAAGCTGCTCGAGTGGGTGTTTTCGGGTGAAGGCCTCTGCCTCTATGTCCGCTAACAACAAACTACCGGTAGAGCTCATCCCCGAAGACAAGCCCGGCTTCTGGGAAGAGAACGGCTACCACATCTACGGCGACCCCTGGAGGGAGCAGCGCTACAGTTTTACCTTTCAGCCGTCAGCTGTCAGCCACTCGTTGCTCGGCGGATGTCGGCGATGCTGATCGCGACCGATAACCCTTTGTCGGGTCCACTACGTCGCCTCGTCCACCGGCTTTCGACTCTCGTGATCTTGCTGATGGCTGATTGCTGATTGCTGATTGCCACCCGGAGCTCCGAAGGAGCGGAGGGTTCTTTCGAGGCCGGTGGCGAGGTCTGTCTCGGGGCGCCAGCCGAGGACGCAAGCGGCGGCGGTCGGGTCTACGGAGCTGCGGAGTTGTTCGCCTGGTTTGGCGGGACCGTGCGCGGGTGGCAGGTCTCTCCCGGAGGCCTCGCGCAGGATCTCGTAGAGCTCATTGACGCTTGTCTCGATGCCGGTCCCGACGTTGTACGCGCCGGAGGACGCGTCGCCTTCGAGGGCGAGGACGTTTGCCCGGGCCACGTCTTCGACGTAGACGTAGTCGCGGGTCTGCTCCCCGGTCCCGTTGATGGTCGATCCGCGGCCGGCGGCGAGATTTCCGCAGAAGATGGCGACGACCCCAGCCTCGCCGTGCGGGTCCTGGCGGGGACCGTAGACGTTGGCGTAGCGCAGCGCCGCGTAGGGGAGGCCGTACTGTGTTTGGTAGAAGTGCAGGTAGCGCTCGCCTGCCAGCTTCGAGACGCCGTAAGGCGAGATCGGGTACTGGGGGTGGTCTTCGAGGGCCGGGAACTCGCGCTGCTCGCCGTAGACGGCGCCCCCGGTCGAGGCGAAGACGACCCGATGCACCCCGTGCTCCACGCAGTGTTGAAGGAGGCGTACGGTTCCGAGTACGTTTACGTCCGCGTCGAAGTCCGGTTCCCGTACCGAGCGCCGCACGTCCATCTGGGCGGCCTGGTGGGAGAGGACATCGGGTTTGAACTCCTCGAAGACCTCCGCGCACCCGTCCCGGATGTCCCGTTCGTAGAAAACCGCTCCCTCGGGGATATTCTCCTTTTTCCCGCTCGAAAGGTCGTCCAAGATCGCGACCTCGTGACTGCGGGCGAGGAGCTGGTCGGCCACGTGCGAGCCTATAAAGCCGGCTCCGCCGGTCAGGAGTACCTTCATCCGGCGGCGCGTCCGGCGTCTCGTTCGGCTTCACCCCGGGCTTTCCGCTCGGCGAACCAGCCGACGGTTCGCGATAGACCTTCTGCGGCAGCGACCCGGGGTTCCCAGCCCAACACTTCGCGGGCGCGGGTTATGTCCGGACAGCGCTGTTTCGGGTCATCCTGGGGGAGGGGTTCGTAGACCAACTCGCTCGCGCTATTCGAGAGCTCCAGGATCAGGGCGGCAATCTCCTTCACCGTGTACTCGACGGGGTTGCCGATGTTTACGGGGTGGACCTCGGGGCTCCTCATCAGCCTGATGACGCCTTCTACGAGGTCGTCTACGTACTGCACGCTCCTCGTCTGGTTCCCGTCACCGTAGATGGTTAGCGGCCGCCCGGAGAGCGCCTGCTGGATGAAGTTGGGGATCATGCGCCCGTCATCCGGGCGCATCCTGGGGCCGTAGGTGTTGAAGATCCTGACTATCCTGGTGTCCACCCCGTGGTGGCGGTGGTAGGCCATCGTTATGGACTCAGCGTAGCGCTTGGCCTCGTCGTAGACCCCCCGGGTGCCTATGGGGTTGACGTTCCCCCAGTAGCCCTCGGGCTGGGGGTGGACGAGCGGGTCTCCGTAGACCTCGCTCGTCGAGGCGAGCATGAGGCGAGCTCCCCTGGCCTTGGCGAGGCCCAGGGCGTTGTAGGTGCCCAGGGCGCCGACCTTGAGGATGGGGATGGGGATGCGCTCGAAGTCGGCGGGGCTAGCCGGGGAGGCAAAGTGGTAGACCTCGTCCAGCCTTCCCGGATAGCCTATGTACGTGGTCACGTCGTGGTGGACGTACTCGAAATCCGCGTCCTTCTGGAGATGGGCGACGTTCTCCAGGCTCCCGGTGCGCAGGTTGTCCATGCAGATCACCCCGTAGCCTTCGAGGAGGAGCCGCTCGCACAGGTGGCTCCCGATGAACCCTGCCCCCCCAGTGACCAGCGCTCGCT
>JAIVIG010000499.1:0-2108 GCA_020200675.1 Actinomycetota bacterium | reverse complement strand
CCCGCCGCGGCGGCGGTTTTGGGGTCGAGGGCGTTGCGTCCGTCCACGAGGAGCTTCGGCGGTTCCATGAGGGCGGACACCCTCCCCGGGTCGAGGGTGCGGATCTCCTCCCACTCCGTAACGACCACCGCCGCGTGGGCCCCGGAGAGGGCCTCGTAGGGGTCGAAGACGACCTTGAGGTCCGGCGCGAGCCCGGCAGCCTTCTTGCCCGCCACCGGATCGTAGCCTATGGCACGCGCTCCGCGCTGGTCCAGTGCGCGCGCTATCTCCAGGCTCGGGGCTTCGCGCAGGTCGTCGGTGTTCGGCTTGAAGGCGAGCCCGAGGAGGGCCACGCGCTTGCCTTTGAGGGTGTGCAGGTCGCGCTGGAGCTTGGAGATCACCCGCTTGCGCTGGCGCTCGTTCACCTCGGAGGCCGCGTCGAGCAGGACAGGCTCGTGGTCGTACTCGCGGGCGATGGAGCGCAAGGCCGAGACGTCCTTCGGGAAACACGAGCCTCCCCAGCCGATGCCTGCGTTAAGGAAACGGCTGCCGATCCGGTCGTCGAGGCCGATACCGTAGGCGACGCTCCCTACGTCCGCGCCGACCAGCTCGCAGATCGTGGCGATCTCGTTTATAAAGCTGATCTTGGTGGCGAGAAAGGCGTTGGCGGCGTACTTGATCATCTCCGCGCTCGCGAGGTCCGTGGTGACGAACGGCACCGCGCTCTTGGGCCTCGGGTCCTTTTGCGTCGGGAAGGTCTGCTCGATGATCGGCTCGTAGAGGGCGCGCATGGTGTCCAAAGCGTCCCGCTTCTCGGCGCCGAGCACGATCCTGTCGGGGAAGAACGAGTCGTAGACCGCGCTACCTTCCCGCAAGAACTCCGGGTTGGAGACCACCCGATAGTCGACCACACCCTCCCCAAAAGGACTCTCCGCGGCGCCTTCTTGTATAAGCATCGAGACGTAGTCACCCGATCCGACGGGCACGGTGCTCTTGTTGACCACGACGAGGGGTCGCTCCCTCTCAGTCTCCGCCAGCGCCCGCCCTATCGACCGGGCGACCGTCCCCACGCTCGAGAGGTCGGCCGAACCATCGTCTCCTTGAGGGGTATCCACCGCGATGAACATCACGTCCGCCCCGTGCACGGCCTCTGAGAGGTCTGTCGAGAAAGATAGGCGTCCCCGGCGAGAGCCCTCCGCCACAAGCTCTTCGAGGCCGGGCTCGTAGATCGGCATCCGCCCCTCCCCGAGCTCGGCGACGCGCCCCTCGTCCCTGTCCACGCAGACGACCCGGTGCCCGACGTGAGCCAGACACGCGCCCGTGACCAGCCCCACGTACCCGGCTCCTACGACCCCGACGTTAAACTCTTCTGCCAAAGACCTTCTCCAAACCAGATCTCTCCAAGCCATCGGCGACTCGAAGACGGTTGCTCTGCCCGCATACCACGTAGCTTACCGAATTTATCAGAGAACGCTTCCCCTTCGTGCAGGAGAATCATGCGAGCCCTGGAGAGGTATTCTAATCGCCGCGCGGCCGGTTCCGCTAGTAAGCGCCCTCGCGCTTGAGGACGGCGCCCAGGGTTTTCAGGATGATCTTGACGTCGAACGAGAGCGACCAGTTCTCGATGTAGTAGAGGTCCAGGCGGACCATGTCCTCGAAAGAGAGGTTGCTGCGGCCGCTGATCTGCCAGTACCCGGACATGCCCGGGACGGCCGCGAGCCGCTCCTTGTGCATCTCGCTCATCCGCTCGAAGTCCCGCACGGGCAGCGGCCTCGGTCCCACGAGGCTCATCTCGCCCTTTAGCACGTTTATGAGCTGGGGCAGCTCGTCGATGCTCCAGCGGCGGATAAAACGACCAACCGGTGTGATGCGCGGGTCATTCTTTATCTTGAAGACGGCCCCGTCGGCCTCGTTCATGGCCTCAAGCTCCTCCTGCCGGGCCTCCGCATCCTCGTACATCGAGCGGAACATGTAGCAGATGAACACCTTCTCGTCCGCCCCGATCCGCTTCTGCCTGAAGAGTACCGGCCCCGGGGAGGTAAGCTTCACGGCGAGCGCCACCGGGAGAAGCAGCGGGCTGAGAAGGATGAGGCCGAGTAGCGAGCCCGTGACGTCCAGGAGGCGCTTCA
>JAIVIG010000498.1 GCA_020200675.1 Actinomycetota bacterium | reverse complement strand
AAAGAGGCTTTGGTAGAAGCGGTAGGCGCGGCGCTATGTGCGGTCACTGCCGAAGACGCCTGGGGCTACTTCGAGCATGCCGGGTACCGTCCGACAGGTCAACCACTGTGAAACGTGCTGTGAGGCGTATACCTCGGCCAACGCCAGTAGGCTCAGTAGCCAGCTTCGACGTCTACGACCGCTATGAGCTCCTCGCCCGCCTTGAAGCGGGATACGTTCTCCTCGATGCGCTCCGCCAGGGCGCGGGCAAGAGCGTCGGGCGGGTTCGCGGTGTGCGGGGTGATCAGGGCGCGCGGCTCGGTCCACAACGGGTGCCCATCCGGGAGCGGCTCGGGGTCCGTGACATCCAGGGTGGCTCCCCCGATCCGACCTTCGGCCAGGGCTTCGACCAGCGCGTCAGTGTCTACGAGCGAGCCCCGCGCCACGTTGACGACCCAGGCGTGGCTCTGCATCGCGTCCAGCTCCCGCGCGCCGATCATCTTCTCTGTGTCCCCGGTGGCGGGAGCGGCGACGACGAAGAAGTCTCCCTCCGGCCAGAGCTCCTCGATCTGGTTGGCGGCGTAGCTCGCGGTTGCTCCCGGTACCTCCCGTCCGCTACGCGTCACGGCCAGGGTACGCGTACCGAAGGGTTCGAGCATGCGGATCAGAGCCCTCCCGATACCCCCGGCGCCCAGGATCACGACGGTCGAGCCGGCCAGAGAACGGCCCCACCCTACCTCCCATCTCGTCGCTCGCGCACTCTCGTGCAGCCGCCGGGCCCCAGCCAGCATCAACGCGAGGGCGTGCTCGGCCACGGTCTCCGAGTACACGCCCGCCGCCGAGGTGTAGATGCGCTCCGTATCTATAAGCCTCTCCTCCATCCAGGACTCCACCCCAGCGGAGGGCAGCTGCACCCAGCGCACCCCCGGGTGGAGGAGCTCGGGCAGCCTGGAATTGTCCGAGCCGAGCCACACGATCGCTTCGGCCTCCTCGGGATCGGAGACGACAGCACCCCCTCCACTCTCTACCGCCTCGATGAAGGCGTCCGCGTACTCGGCGCCGAAGTGGTCCCTCTCCGGGCCGACGTAGACCCGCGGCCCCTCGCCGTCCTGCCCGGTCTGCGTGTTCATCGCCTCTCGAACCTCCCTGATCACACCCTCTTCGAAGCCGGAGAGCACCAGTTTAAACGACCCCTCACGCCGGCTCTTCGCCCGGGGGCCACGACCGTGTTATTTTGTCCGTTGCTAGAGTTTCGGAGACGGGACGCGTGGATGTAGCCATCATCGCCGACGACCTTACCGGCGCCGCGGATTCGGGAGTGCAACTGGTGCGCTCCGGCTATCGGACCGCGGTCGTCTTTCGCGGAGCGCCGATACCATCCGGCAACGACCTCGACGCGGTGGCGGTGGATACCGACTCCCGGTCGCTGCCGGCCGGTTTCGCCGCGAAGCGGGTCGTGGAGGCCGGACACGCGGTACGAGAGGCACGTATCGTCTACAAAAAGATAGACTCGACGCTGCGCGGTCCTATCGGGGCCGAGCTCGCGGCGGCCATCGGGGCGACCCGGAGAAGCAAAGTCGTCGTCGCGCCCGCCTTCCCAAGCGCAGGACGCGAGACCAGGGGCGGTACGCAGCTGGTGCATGGAGAGCCCGTTCACGAGACCGGCCTCTCTAAAGACCCCGCCAACCCCGTCCTGGAGAGCCACATCCCTTCCCTGCTCGCGCACGCCTTCCGAAACGTCGTTGCCCTCTCGGTCACCGAGGTTCGTAACGGCGAACCCATACGCGACGCTCTGGAGAGCAATGTTTGCATCGTCGTAGACGCGGAGTCCGACGCGGACCTCGAAGCCCTCGTGCGGGCCGTGCCGGACCCCTCGCCGATCTTGTGGGTAGGCTCCGCGGGCTTGGCGCGGGCACTTGGCGAGGTCTATCCCGGTGCGCGCAACGGCGTTCCGCCCGGAGCGTTTGCCCCGGCATCGGGCGTGTTTGCGGTGGTAGGGAGCGTCAACGAGGTCACCCGGGAGCAGCTCCGTCGGCTGTCCGAAGAGCCCGGCGTGGCAAAAGTGTACCTCGATACGGCGGCGCTGCTCTCAGGGTCTTACGATCGTTACCAAGGCCGGCGGCTTCGGTGACCCCGACACCCTGCGCGACGCCTTCCGGGCGCTCGCCGAACCCCAAGAGAACGGAGAGGCATGAAAGAGCAACCCGTGGCCGTGACCATGGGAGACCCGGCCGGCATTGGGCCGGAGATAATCGCCAGAACCTTCGCCGAAGAAGGATTCCAGGACGAGAACAGGGCTTTCGTAGTCGGGGATGCCGGGATCTTGCGGAGGGCGGTAGATCTGCTGGGGCTGCCACTCAGCGTGAACGAGGTCGAGAAGCCGGAGGAAGCCCTCTTCGAACCGGGCAGCGTGGACGTGCTCCAGGTGGTCGAACTGCCGGAGGACCTGCCGTTTGGAGAGCTCGACGCGCGCGCGGGCGCCGCGGCCTTCGAGTACGTACGCAAGGCGACGGAGCTTGCGCTCGAAGGGAGCGTGGGCGCCGTCGCGACGGCGCCCTTGAACAAGGAGGCCATGCACCTCGGGGGGTTCAAGTACCCGGGACACACCGAGATCCTCGCCGAGCTCACCGACACCAAAGACTACGCGATGATGCTCGTAACCGAGGAGCTGCGGGTAATCCATGTGAGCACCCACGTCTCCCTGCGCGAGGCGATAGGCCGCGTGAGCAAGGAGCGGGTCCTGACCGTGATCCACCTGGCACGAGACGCGCTCGCGAAGATCGGGGTAGAAGAGCCAAAGATAGCGATCGCGGGCCTCAACCCGCACGCGGGAGAGAACGGCCTCTTTGGAGACGAGGACGCCGAGCGTATAGCGCCCGCCGTCGACGAGGCGAGAGAGGAGGGAATAGACGTCACGGGTCCCCACCCGCCCGACACGGTCTTTGCGAAGGCGAGAAAGGGGGAGTTCGACATCGTAGTGGTGCAGTACCACGATCAGGGGCACATACCCATAAAGCTCATGGGTTTCGAGGGAGGGGTGAACGTGACTGTTGGACTGCCGTTCTTCCGCACGAGCGTGGACCACGGCACCGCCTTCGACATCGCGGGCACCGGCAAGGCAGACCACACGAGCATGCGGACCGCGATAGAGCTGGCGCGCGAGCTGTCGCTGTCGGAGAATGAAGCGGAGGAGAGGAGCTAAAAGTGGCATTCCCCAAGGTAGTAAAGGTACGCCAGAGGTTCCCGCGGCCCCGCGTCGAGGACGTAGAGGCGAAGGTGCGCGAGGAGTTCGAAAGGGAAGGGATCTCCTCCCGTGTCCAGTCCGGGATGCGGGTCGCCCTCACGGCCGGAAGCCGCGGGGTCGCGCGGATAGACCTCGTGCTCCGCTCCCTGGTGCACGTTCTGAAGGAGAAGGGCGCCGAGCCGTTCATCGTGCCGGCGATGGGGAGCCACGGCGGGGCGACGGCCGAGGGACAGGTGGAAGTGCTGGAGTCTTTGGGCGTCACGGAAGAGTTCTGCGAGGCCCAGATCCTCTCCTCCATGGAGGTCGCCGAGATAGGGAGGACGGAGCGCGGGGTGCCGGTGTACATGGACCGCCACGCCTCGAAGGCCGATGGGGTAATTATCGTTAACAGGATCAAGGCGCACACCGACTTCCGCGGGCCGGCGGAGAGCGGCCTGTTGAAGATGGCCGCGATAGGGTTGGGCAAGCATGACGCGGCGCTCGAGCTGCACGGCTACGGCGTAACCGGGATCAAGGACTACATGGTCGAGGTCGGCGAAGAGGTCTTCCGTTCGGGTCGCGTCCTCTTCGGGCTGGCGACCGTCGAGAACGCCTACGACGAACCAGCGAAGATAGAGGCCATAGAACCAGAGAACATCCGCGAGCGCGAGGAGAAGCTGCTCGAAGAGTACATGGGCATGATGCCGGTTCTGCCCGTCGGAGAGATGGACGTACTGTTCGTGGACGCTCTGGGAAAGAACTACAGCGGGACGGGAATGGACACGAACGTCATCGGGCGTTTCCGGATCCTTGGGGTGGAGGAGCCAGGGAGTCCAAACGCGAAGTACGTGATCG
>JAIVIG010000302.1 GCA_020200675.1 Actinomycetota bacterium | reverse complement strand
ATAGTAAGGAGCCCAGGGCGATCACGAGGAGACCGGCGAGCATCACGGGTCGGCGGCCCACCTCGTCGGAGAGGTGACCGAAGACGAGGAGCGCCCCGATCAACACCAGGCAGTAGACGACGAAGATCAAGGTCACCATGCCCGCCGAAAAGCTCCACTCCTCGGCGTACACGCCGTAGAGCGGGGAGGGAACGTTGGTGCCTAACACCGCCAACCCCAGCGCGAAACCCACCAGGAGGTACGCTGCTCTCGTCGGACGCTTTGCGGCGCTTCCGATTATTTGCCTCCCTTCTACTCTCCTCGGTCGACGGGAGGAGCGACCGCGACGGCCTCTATCTCCACCAGCATCTCCGGGGAGACCAACCCTTTTACCCCCACGATGGTCGTCGCGGGTCGCACCTCCCCGAAAACCTCGCCGTGTGCTCGCCCCACCTCCTCCCAGCGCGAGACGTCCGTCACGTAGACCCTCGTCTGTACCACGTCCGAAGTGCTGCACCCCGCCCCGGCGAGGGCCTCCCCGATACGGTCCAGTATCTCCCTGGCCTGACCGTAAGGATCGCCCAAAGCCACCACACCACCCCGGCTGTCGGTCGCCGTGGTTCCGCTCACGAACACCAGGTTCCCTACCCTGACCGCCCGTGAATAACCGACCGAGGACTCGAAGGCCGAACCCGAAGACACCAACCGCCGTTCCACGCGAGATCTCCTCATTTAACTACCCCAGTAGTGTAACCACTTCAGTAGTAGAATGGAGCAGTAGCCAGTCCGTATCAACGTCGTGCTGGAGGTTTCGGGCGTGATCGGCGAGGAAAACCGCGTACCGACCGATGAGGAGCTGCTCGGGCAGATGTCGGCGGTGGGCTTCTCCCAGTACGAGGCGCGGGCCTACCTGGCTTTGCTCAAGAGGTCGCCGGTGAACGGGCACGAGTTGAGCCGCAACGCCGGCGTTCCGCCATCGAAGATATACGAGACTTTAGGCCGGTTGCGCAACAAGGGTGCGGTCCTGGCTTACGAGTCTGAGCCCACCCTTTACGCACCGGTCCCTTACGCCGAGCTTTTGGCCCGTATGCGCCAGGACGTGGAAGGGACCTTTCGCGACCTAGAGAAGGGATTCGAGGGGCTCGCCCCGGAGTACGATGCTGGCTTGACGTGGTCGGTGACGGGGGGCGGGAACGTGGTGGATCTGATGGCGCGCGCCGTGGGTAGGGCACAAGAGAGCGTGTTCGCCGCGCTCTGGGACGCGGAGCTCGTCACCCTCGCCTCCCCGCTTAGGGAGGCGCACGGTCGGGGAATCGAGCTGCAGGTCGCGGTCTACGGGGGCTTCGAGCTGGGGGTACCCAACGCCTACGATCTCACCCTCTGCGGCACGAGCGCCCAGGAGAGGCTCGGCGGGCGCAGGCTCACCGTGCTGGTGGTAGACCGCAAGGAGGCCGTGGTCGCCGAGCTCACCGACGGGGGCTCGGGCGAGGGCATCCGGACGGAGAACCGGGTGATGTCGCTCCTCGCCACCGAGTACGTCAAGGACGAGATCATGGGGATGACCCTCATCGACGAACTCGGAGAGGAGAGGTACTGGGCCTTGCGCGAGAAACGCCCGGAGCTCATCTCGATGCTCAAGCCTGAGCAGCACGGGCCCTGATCCCGCAGTTCGACCATTTTCTGTGGGGACGATCCCGCTGCGTCAGGGGTCTAGATAGTTTTGAGGTGGCACGGTCTCGTCCGAGCCCCGTGCTTTGCCCCTGATAGCAGCTTCTCTAACTCTACCCCTTCTTCCGGTCCATCAGGTTACGGTGCGCGGAAGGCCCGGAAGAAAGGCACGCCGGCGAACCCCCACAGGGCCAGCACCCGGCGCCAACCGCTCTCGGGGAGCCGATAGCCGAAACTCAGGGTGGGAACTGCCCGCGCGTCCCAGCCCTCGTGCGCCTCTTCGCAGTCCATCGCTAGTTACCCCTCGATCGCTGACTACTCCTCGATTCTATCTTGACCTTACCTTATATAATTGACTAAAGCAAGTAAATAGTGGACAATGACAAATATATAAGGAGGTGGTGCGTGCGAAAAGAGCATCTTGGGGACGATCTGGAGACGAGGGTCGACGCCGTCCGGCGCTTCAACCGCTTCTTTACCCGGCGGATCGGCGTTCTGCGCGAGGGTCTGTTGCACAGCCCTTACTCCCTGGCCGAGGCCCGCATTCTGTTCGAGATCGCGCACCGCGACCTCGCCCTGACCGCCTCCGACCTGTCGCGCGAGTTGGGCCTGGATCCTGGTTACCTCAGCCGCATGCTAGCTCGCCTGGAGCAGCAGGGTCTCGTCGAGAAGGTCCGTTCGGAGACCGACGCGCGCTGGCGCCTCCTCTCTCTCACTCCCAAGGGCAAGGAAGCTTTCTCCTCCCTCGACGCCCGCTCGCGTGAGGAGGTGGCCGAGATGCTCGGTGACCTCACCGAGGGGGATCAGCTGCGTCTGCTCGAGGCCATGCGGACCATCGAGGGCGTCGTCGGCAGGGACTCCGCCAGGGGGTTCAAGTTCTCCGAGCCCTTCTTCTTGCGCCAGCACGAGCCCGGCGATATGGGCTGGGTCGTCCACCGCCACGGTGTTCTCTATGCGGAGGAGTACGGCTGGGACGAGCGCTTCGAGGCGCTCGTCGCGCGGATCGTCGCGGACTTCGTCGACGGCTACGATTCGGTCAGAGAACGTTGCTGGATCGCTGAGATGGGCGGCGAGATCGTCGGTTGCGTCTTCGTCGTGAGAGGCAGCGATACGGTCGCCAAGCTCAGGCTTCTACTGGTCGAACCCGAAGCGCGTGGTCTGGGATTGGGCGGCCGTCTTGTCGAGGAGTGCATCCGCTTCGCCCGGAGTCGTGATTATGGGAAGCTCACGCTCTGGACCAACAGTGTGCTCGGCGCCGCCCGGCGCATCTACGAGGAGCACGGGTTCGAGCTCGTGGAGGAAGAAGAGCACCACAGCTTCGGCAAAGACCTCGTCGGACAGTACTGGGAACTCACCCTCTGAAGCGGTGGCCGGCCGAGCCCCGGTTTCGGTGCTCTCTACCGGTTCGCGAGCGCGTTGCCCTGGTCGGTTAGCAAGGCGCCAAGCTGCGATAGCCTGTCGGCGATCGGCGCGCCGATGTCGCTTTCGGCCACGATCCCGACTTGCTCGCCCAGAGTCACGAGGAGTCGCCCCACGGCCGCGGGGTCGGAGTCACCCGCCAAAAGCTGGATCCTCAGGTCTGCCAGGTTATCGGAGATGGAGATGAGCTCGGAGCTCTCGGAGGCCGCGAGCCTCTGCTCCCAGGTCTCGATCACTCGCAGCGCCCTCTCCATCCCAGGTCGCTCCACCCCGCCCTGCAGGATCGCCACGGCTTGGTCCAGGGCGGCGTCGGTCTCGTTGGCTGCCATGCTATCGGTCTCCTTCTGTTCGCGGACCCTGCAAGCGTTCCCCGGCGTCACGGGAACCAACCTGGGAACCCCTACCCGTACCCCGAGAAAGGTACACGCGCCGAGAAATCCGATCGTGCGGAAGCAGAGCACGCGAAGGGTGTCGGGGCGGTTCCCGCTACGAGTTCGAGATTCCTATTCGCCTGGTGCTCGTTCGATCAAGCGTGCGAAAGTTCCTCGACACCGGGAGTGGGTAACAAGAGACAGACAGCGCCAGAAGGCCGCACCACGCTAGAGGCGGGGGCGCGAAACGATCTTTCCACGGGAGGAGGTGGAGTGGACCCGGGTTTGCGAAGTGGTTCGGGGCGGCCGTCCTGGCTTGACGGGCGCCTCTTCCCGTTTCGCAGCCGTTTCCTGGAGCTCGACGGGTGCAGAGTGCATTACGTGGACGAGGGAGAGGGGGCTCCGCTGCTGTTGCTCCACGGCAACCCCACCTGGTCTTTCCTGTACCGGGACATCATCGGGGGGCTGCGGGACCGCTTCAGGTGCGTCGCCCTCGACTACCCGGGGTTCGGGCTTTCTAGCGCGCGGGAGGGTTACGGGTTCACCCCCGCGGAGCACGCGCGAATCGTCGAACGTTTCCTCCTCGCCCTCGATCTCTCCGACACGACGCTGATGGTCCAGGATTGGGGAGGCCCGATCGGCCTCGGGGTCGCTTCCCGGCACCCCGGACGGTTCCGGGCGCTGGTCGTCGGTAACACCTGGGCGTGGCCGGTCAACGGCAACCCCCGCTTCGAGCTCTTCTCCAGGCTGGTAGGCGGCCCCCCAGGCGGATTCCTCATCCGCAACTTCAACGCGTTCGTCAACCTCCTCGTGCCGGCGGGCGTGAGACGCGGTAGGCTGCCGAAGGAGGTGATGGCGGCCTACAGGGGACCCTTTTCCCGGCGTTCGTCCAGGGAGCCCACCTACGTCTTTCCGCGCGAGATTCTCGGCAGCAGCGACTATCTCGCCGGGGTAGAAAGAGAGTTGGAAAGCCTCGCGAAGCTCCCCGTGCTCATCGTGTGGGGAGACCGCGACCCCGCGTTCCGGGAAGCGGAGCGCAGCCGGTTCGAGCAGGCCTTCCCGGAGCACCGCACCGCCATACTTCGGGGCGCCGGCCACTTCATCCAGGAGGACGCCGCGGACGAGATCGTTGCGGAGATAGCGAGTTGGTGGCGATGAATCGGGCGCTCTACCGTTAGACCCGGCGAGCCGCTAAACGCCTACTCGTCCCCGGGTTGGCCGGCGATCAAGACTTCCAACGTGCGCGGCCCGTGCACGCCTTCGACCCGATTCAGCTCTATATCCGAGGTAGCGGAAGGCCCGGAGATGAAGGTGATGGCCCTACCCTCATCCGTCACGGTCTCTTCAAGCTCCGCGAAGGCTTCGGGGACGAGGCCCACGACCTGATCCTCGCGCACCACGCACAGATGGTAGTCGGGCAGGAGCGTTAGAGCGCGGCGGCCCTGCCCCTCACCGGCGTCGAGGACGATTGTGCCGGTCTGGGCGATGCCCAACGAACAGGCGGTCAATACCCCGTCGCTCCGGTCGAGCTCCTCGTTGGAGAGCGGGGTACGGGTACCGTCGCGCAGGACGTCCGGGCCGTCAGGTATCCACTCGTCGGGTAGCCTGGCGGGGACGACGAGACTCCGGACGCCGCGCCTCTCCAGGGCTTCGGCTATCTCGCGGGGCAGGTCGGATGCGCTCACGCGGTGTACGGTTGCCTCGTACTCGGCGACCCTTTCGGCGAACCGCGCGACTATTTCCTCGCGCGGGGCGTCGTCCTCTTTGCGGTAGCCGCGCTCGACGGGGACGTCTTCGGGGCGCTCGTCCTTCGGGACGTCGTGTGTCGCGCGGCGGACGCGGCGCAGGATCTCCTCCCTGGCGGAGGTCACGTGACCTCCCCCGAACGCTTCCTGGACCTCCACCACTCGCGGAAGGTCTGCTCCGGGACGGGCTTGAGGTCGCGGGCTTCGGTCCAGCCGGCGAGCCTGCCGGGGAGGCGGTGGATGGCCCCGCTGCGCGCCAGGGGCCACTGGCCTATCCTTGCCGCTCTCTGAGCGCCCTCGTAGAGCCTCGGGTTCGAGAAGGTCTTCGCCATCGCCTGCATCGCGACGTTCTCCGGGTCGAGCTTGCCCTTGATACCACCATTGTCCTGCTTGTGTCGCACGATCCTGCCCCGCAGGTGTATTAGTACCTCCGGGATGTTTATCTTTACGGGGCAGACTTCGTAGCACGCCCCGCACAGGGAAGAGGCGTAGGGTAGAGAGTCGGAGCCGGGCTTGCCGATGCCGACGAGTTGCGGGGTGAGGATCGCCCCGATGGGACCGGGGTAGACGGAGTTGTAGGCGTGGCCGCCGGTGCGTTCGTAGACGGGGCAGACGTTCAGGCAGGCCGAGCAGCGGATGCAGTTGAGGGTCTGGCGTCCGATCTCGTCGGCCAAAACCTCCGTTCGCCCGTTGTCCAGGAGGACGAGGTGGAACTCCTGCGGCCCATCGCCCTCGGAGACGCCGGTCCAGAACGTAGTGTACGGGTTCATCCGCTCGGCGGTCGAGGAGCGGGGAAGGAGCTGCATAAAGACCTCGTAGTCCTGCCAGGTCGGGATGATCTTCTCTATCCCCATGAGCGTCACGAGCACTGGTGGCAGCGTCGTACACATCCGGCCGTTGCCCTCGGACTCGACGACGCACACCGTCCCCGTATCGGCCACCGCGAAGTTCGCCCCGCTGATACCGACCTTCGCTTTTAGAAACTTCTCGCGCAGGTAGAGCCGGGCGGCGTTGGCCAGGTCGGGCGGGTCGTCCGAGAGGTCTTCGACACCGAGCTTCCGCATGAAGAGCTCCCGGATCTCGGAGCGGTTCTTGTGTATCGCCGGGACCAGGATGTGCGAAGAGGTCTCGCCCGCGAGCTGGATGATGAGCTCCGCGAGATCCGTCTCTACCGCCTCGATGCCCTCCCTCTCGAGGTGCTCGTTGAGCTTGGTCTCGTCGGTGGCGATGGACTTGACCTTGACGACCTCTCCGGCGTCGTGGCTCTTCGCGATACCGGCGATGATGCGGTTCGCCTCTTCGCCGTCCCGCGCCCAGTGTACCTGGCCCCCGGTCCTCGTCACGGACTCTTCGAGCCGCAAGAGGTACTCGTCGAGGTGGCGCAACGTACGCGACTTCAGGGCCCGTCCGGCCTCCCTGAGCTGCTCCCAGTCTGGCATCTCCTCGACGGCCACGGCCCTCTTGTGACGGATGGTCTGGGTGGCCTTGCCGAGGTTGCGCCTTAGCTGGGTGTCGGCGAGGCTCTCGCGGGCGGTCTCCTCGAAGCGCGGGGTCTTGCCGCCGGAGAAGGCGTCTGGGGAATCGATGGTCACGGTTTTATCTTCTCCTCGGTGGTGGCGAGTATCTCCGCCAGGTGGACGGTCCTCACTCCGGCACGCTGGCGTTTGAGACCGCCGCCGATGTGCATGAGGCACGAGTTGTCGCCGGCGGTGCAGATCTCCGCCTCGGTATCGAGAACATGCCGGAGCTTGTCGCCGAGCATGGCGATGGAGGTGTCGGCGTTTTTGACGGCGAAGGTTCCCCCGAAGCCGCAACACTCTCGGGCCTCGGGCAGCTCGACGAAGTCTATGCCCCGCACGGCCTGGAGCAGCTTTACGGGCGCATCACCGACTTTCAGCATCCTCAAGGAGTGGCAGGTCGGGTGGTAGGTGACGCGGTGCGGGTAGTAGGCACCGACGTCCGTCATCCCGAGCTTTTTGACCAGGAACTCCGAGAGCTCGAAGACCCTGGGGGCGAGCTCCTCGACTCGGGCGGCGAGGCGTTTGTCGTTTGCAAGGTCGGCGGCCATGGGGTAGAGCTCGCGCACCATGCCGACGCAGGAGCCCGAGGGCGCTACTACGGCGTCGTAGTCCTCGAAGACCTCGACGAAGCGCCGGACGAGCGGTATCGCCTCGCGCTGGTAGCCGGTGTTGAAGTGCATCTGGCCGCAGCAGGTCTGCTCCAGGGGGAAGTCCACCTCTATCCCGAGGCGTTCGAGGAGCTCGACGGTAGCCCGGCCGGTCTCGGGGAATAGCGTGTCGTTGAAGCAGGTGACAAAGAGAGCTACGCGCACGGACGACCCCCTTCTCTCTTCCGGACGCCGGAGGCGCTCCTCTAGCGCCCGGCCTCAGATCCCTGTCGGCTTCTCCTATCTCCGCTCACATCATAGCTCATCCCGCGCGGGAGGGGCTCAACCGGATCAGCCGCGTCCTCGATTTAGGAGAAGGCTTACGAACCTACCCCGGTCCAGGAGGTTGAGCAGCGCGTCTTCCGCCGCGAGTGGTTCCGGGAGGGGGTTGGGCAAGACCCACATTACGTCCGTGTACGGCCCGAGTAGCAGCGAGGCCAGCTCGCCGTTGTGGGATTCCCTGACGCTCCACTCTGGGCCGAGGTCGCCGGACCGGAGGAAACCTCGGGCCAGCATCTCGGAGGAGAACACTGGCAGCGCCTTCTCGTTGCCGGCCCGCAGGGAGATGCGTAGTAGCTCCGGGGCTCCTTTCTCCCGACGGGAGATCACGTACTGCGGGGTCGCTCGCGTCCCGGTGTAGCGCCCTCTCGTGTCTACGTACCCGTCCGTTGGATCAGACCAGACTTCGGTCGAACCGCTCCACCACGGCGTGGCGGTTCTGGTTCTTTGTCTCGTACTCTCTGAGCTCCTCGACCTCGTCCGCCGAGAGTTCGCCCAACTCGCCGGAGATCTCTCCCTCAGAGAGCCGCTCGTAGTCCTCTATCGGCAGGTCCGGGTCCCCGTCTTCGGCGCCGGCCCCGTCGTTACTCGGGGAGGAGACGGGGGTGTGTAGAAGGCTCGTGTAGGCCCTGAACGACCCTTCGATCATCGCCTGCATGGCTTCCCGCTGCCTCTCCGCCTCTCTCAGGAACATCCCGGTGGAGTACCGGGCGAGCTTCATGTTCTGCTCCTGGACCGCGGCGAGCCCGGCAAGGAGCGGCCGGTAAGACGCCCAGGTCGCCTCGATCATCCTCCCCACGACCGTGTTGGTCCCGCTATCGATCATGCAAACCCCTTCCCGCACCCTCACGAGAGATCTAGCATACGCCGACCGAACGCGGACCGGTGCTCAGCCCTAAGAGGGGGATAATAACTAAGCACCGGCCCGCGCTCCGTCTTCCCTTTCCCAACTTCCCCTGGGCTCGATCTCGAGCCTGGCGGTATTGTTTCACGGCCGCGCACCGAGAAATGTATACTACGATACCAGTTATGGTCTCAGGGGTTACGTTTAACACAACCCAACAAAATCGTAACGAAACGTTCGTAGAGTGGGTGATCTAGGTCGTTGGAGGAGAGGGAAAAAGCGCGGCTACTCTCCGCGGTAGACCTCTTAGAAT
>JAIVIG010000497.1 GCA_020200675.1 Actinomycetota bacterium | reverse complement strand
GGCGGCAACGGCGGCGGCCAGCAGGGCGGCCAGGGTCAGGATCGAGTAACGGTCACGACCCCAAGCGGGAATACCATCGAGGTAGCGGAGCCCGCGGCGGAGAACTCCGCCGCCTTCGACGACGACGACGACGACGACGGCAACGGCGGCGGCAACGGCGGCGGCAACGGCGGCGGCGGCAACGGCGGTGGTAGCGACTCCGGTGGCAGCGATAGCGACTAAGGAAGTTTCCGGGCTCTAGCCCGATAGTACAAATCAGCGGGTCGGGATGTGACTGTCCCGGCCCGCTTTCTTCTTCGTAGGGTAGTAGGAGGCTTTAGATGAAGCACTGGCTTGTTCTGGTTTCGCTGTTGTTGGTACCGGTTTTGGGAGGCTGTAGCTTCGCTGGCGGCTCGACTGCCTCGGGGACGGCCGAGGCATCCAGCCGGCTCGCTACGGAGAACGCGGAGCTCGTCGTGGGCGACACGGCGACCACCACGGAGGACGGGAACACGTTAACCGTCTTCTCCTATGAGTCGCCCCTGCCTCCCACGAACTCCTCCGGGCCCGGCCCAGACTCCGAGTTCTCGGCCATCGAAGTCGAGGGATGCGCCAGTTCGTCTTCGGGAAGGGACTTAATGCACGTGGGGTCGCCGGCCTTCGTCCTGCAGATGCCGGACGGCGACCGCATACTGCCGGTGAAGGAAGCGCAAGAGACGGAGGTGAAGGAAGCCGTGTTGGAGACCATGGACCCCGTGCCGGGCCAATGCGAACGCGGCTTCGTCGTCTTCCAGACGCCGCGGGGCGAGAGGCCGGAGTTCGTGGTCTTCGAGGAGCAGTTCAAGGCCGAAAGGGAGGCGCCACCTATCAGGTGGTCGGTCCCGGGCGAGCAGTAAGGGTCTGGAAATTCTGTATCGGCGGATTACGTCGGGAGCAACGCCTTTAGCTTACCCCTGAGAGAGCAAGGCAGCGACTCTGCTACTCGATACCCGCGGGTCTGTACCGGAGTAGTTCGCCATCGAAAGGCGGAAGGGCCGGGATGAGAACGAGTCGCGCTCTACCGCGTCGGCTATTTGGCCGCCCGTGTACCGTACAAGGAGTTCACCTTCGCGCGCCATTCGAGGAGCTCACGCCGTCGTTGCTCCAGCTCTTCTGGGGGATATTCTCCGGCCAGGTTCCGACTCTCGGTCGGGTCTTTAGACAGGTCGAATAACTCGTCGGGCCTGTCGTCGAAGTGGTGGATGTACTTCTCCGTGCCCTTGAGGCTCGCCAGGCACCCGCTCTCGTCCCAGCAGCCGAACATGAGCGTGCGGTTCTTGGGCAGCAGTCCTAGGAGCGAGCTGCCCGGATATTCTCCGCCTTCGATCTCGTAGCCCAACAGGTCCGCTACCGTCGGGAGGAGGTCCAGCTGGGTAACCGGGCTCTTGAGGCGTGCTCCGTTCTCGAACTGCATTGGGTCGTGTACGAGCATCGGTATCCTCAGGCCCTCTTCGTAGGGTACATTGTCGTGCTGGTAGCGGCCGTGCTCGCCGAAGGCTTCGCCGTGGTCGCCGAAGATGACGAAGACCGTATCCTCGTAGAGCCCGAGCCTCTTGTACTGGTCGAAGAGGTTTTTGAGGAAGAAGTCCTGGTAGCGTAGGCTGTTCAGGTAGCGGTTGACCGTATCGTCTTCGGTGAACTCCTCGCGCCCGTAGCGTTTCGAGGGGGCCAGGTATTGGTGGTGCGGTGTGATCGTCTCGTAAGTGGCCAGGAAGGGCTTGTCCCCGTTCTTCCGCAGCCACTCCTCGCTCGGCTCGAGCATGACGTCGTCTTCGTAGCCGAAGTAATTCGCCTGCTCGAACCCCTCCGTATCCATGGTCTCGACCGGGTAGAACTCCTCGTAGCCCAGGTTCTTCACGAGCTCCGGGAGCCTTTCGATCTCGAAGGTCGAGACCGACGACGTGAACCAGCCGGTGTTGTACCCCTGCTCCTTCAAGAGGTCGGCCAGGCACCGGGACGGCACCCTGTCCCCCAGCGACGCGGTCTGCCAGGGGTTCAGCGGGGGGTCGAAGCCGCAGTTGGTCGCGGCGAGGGCGTTGGTGGTGTGGGGGACGACCGCGTAAGCCCGCACCTCGGCCGCGGTCATCACCACGTTGACGAAAGCGTCCCGGGAGAACGATTTGCTCGGGCTCCCCGTGCCACCGCTATCGCCAGGCAGCAGCGAGAAGTAGAGCAGCACGTACGCCGCAAGCCCCACACCGGCGAGGCGAAGCCAGGACATCTTCGCCGTCTTCCGGATGCCAACGTCCGGCCAGCCGCTCCACCGGACGACGAGGCGCGTCACCAGCCAGGGACCCAGAACCGCGTAAGCGAGGATAGTTAAAATCAGAGCCAGGAGACCCGGGGTGACCTCGCTCGCTATGACGGCTCCCAGTCCCTCGGGGGAAGAGAGCGAGTTAAGGATAAAGTCGGAGTCGAGCGTCGAACCGGTAACCTTGAAATACTGGTAGGCGCTCGTCGTGATCAGGGCGACGAAGATCGTTGCCACGTGGAAGAGGCCGACGACGATCCACCTGGAAAAACGCCTCTTCGCCGCCGCGAACAGGCCCACCCAGAGCAACACGTACCCCAGGTTGAACAAAAGGTCCGACCGCATCAGCCTGAGGTCTTCCGCAAGCTCCAGATCCTTGGGCCACGAAACGACGAGAGAGCCCTTCAAAGCCAGGTCGTACGCGACGAAGGGGACCAGGAGACTGAGCAGATATACCCAGTCGCGGCGGCTCAAAAGAGAGTGGGAAGATCTCCGCGTCTCCAGCCTGTCCTTTCCCCGGGTCATATGACGCGGCGCAGTTTAACAAACATTTCCACGCAAGGGGCAATGGATGATATCGAACCTCCGAAGACTCGACGCCCTCGATAATACGCCAACTCGCAGGCTATCCTACCGTACGCTGGCTACTCCATGGCCGTCACCTCTAGCAGTGGGCACGTGTTCGTCGCCGTCGGCACGGACGGCCTCCTGCAGGTCCTCACTTAGATCGCGGTGCGGGGCAGTCGTGGTCCCGATTTGGACTTTTAAGCCTTTTGTAAGGATCGGCGAGGGTTGGTAAGATCCACCGCGAGGTTTAAACCGTAGAATAACAACCGATGGAACGCAAAAAGACAGTACCGGGTAACCCGAGTAAGGACGCGCCGGCCGTCGCGGGAGGCTCCGGCCACCCGGTCGGGGATGAGGACCGTCATGCCTTCCCGCGCATTGTGGCCGTCATCCCGGCGCTCGACGAAGCCCCATCGATAGCCCGGGTGGTCGAAACGTTGCGCGAAGGGAGAAGCCCGGCGCTCCACCGCGTGCTCGTCGTCGACAACGGCTCGACCGACGGGACCGGGGAGATCGCGCGTCGGGCCGGCGCGAGCGTCGTGCGCGAAGAACGGCGCGGCTACGGCTACGCCTGCCTCGCGGGCATCATCGCCGCCGAGGAGGCCGACGTGATCGTGCTGCTCGACGGCGACGCCGCCGACGACCCCGATGACCTCTCCGCAATCCTGGAGCCGCTCCTCGCGAACGAGGCGGATCTGGTCGTCGGTTCGCGCACGCTCGGCTCGCGCGAGCCGGGCTCCATGACCTTGCAACAGGTGCTCGGGAACCGCCTAGCCGCCTTTCTAATGCGTAACATATATGGGGTGAAGGTAAGCGATCTGGGATCTTTCCGGGCGATCCGGCGTGACGACCTGCTCGCGCTGGAGATGCGGGAGATGACCTACGGCTGGCCGGTCGAGATGATGGTGAAGGCCGCCCGGACGGGCTATCGCTACCGCGAGGTTCCCGTCAGGCATCGCAAGCGGTCCGGCGGCGCCTCGAAGGTCGGTGGTACCC
>JAIVIG010000496.1 GCA_020200675.1 Actinomycetota bacterium | reverse complement strand
CATGCCTTCTAAGCAACTCGGTGAATAGCGGCAGCCCTAGCTACGCGCAATCCTTATTCCTGCGCCGGAGTTGGCCTGATGGCATCATTCTCGTACTAATACGGGAAGCGAAGGAGAAGAGGACATGCCTGGCCGTAGCATCGTTCGGCTGACGACCATGATGGAGCTCGTGCTGGCGCTTTTGCTGATAGCCGGGTGCGCCGGAGGAGAAGGTTCCCAGCAGGGGAACGGCATCTTACGAGGATACTTAACCACAGGGATTCAAGAGGGGTGAGAGCTTCTTCCGAAGAGGTGCACACGAAGCACCGCACCCCGAGCTTCTCTGCCAGAGGTGTGCGGAGGTTTACCGACCGCATCGACCGTATAGCCCGTAAGGACGTTTTTATGAGCTTTACGAGCGGTCGGTAGTGTTAGCCGCATCGACCGCGAAGATGATTCTATCGACCGCCGCCGCGCTTATCGCCCGGACGAGCGGAGGGTAGTGTCTTCCCGCGGTCCCTGGTAGAGGGATATTTCTCAAGAGCCTCCGAACCTAGAAGTGGCTCACGCCTGACTAAAGCCCGAACGAAAGAAGGGGTGCTGGAGCACGCATTAGCTCCAGCACTCCGTGAGACAAGGCAAGGCGGGGACAGGCATGACCGGGGAAACATTTGCCGGAGCTATCTCCGGGTGTTGTGAAGCCGCTGGGGTAGAATGCCGCTATCAACAAGACGACTAGATGGAGCGGTGAATGGCTGGGTACGATATCAAGTACTGGTGCCCGTTGTGTGGGGCTGACGGTAATGTGCACGGCAAAGACAAGGATGAGGCAGTTGAAAAGCTGGAGGAGGTCGAAGTGGAGCACGAGAAGAAGATGGGGCATCGAGGCTTTGTAACAGAAGAACCGCCTGGGCCAGCCTAGGCGATCAACCGCGGCGAGAAGATGCAGGTGGCCCCTGCGTTTTGCTTGCGTCTCGACATGGTTATTAATCTAACTTTCACCGGCTGTTAACCCAGCATCCCTACTGAGCCACTAGAATTAATCCCGCTCGGCATCATCGTGCTCGTCGGCACCATTTTGCTCTTAGGCGCTTTGGCAGACGTGGAACGAGAACGCTGGGAGCATACACGCAAGTAAAAGGACCCAGGTAAAAAATGAACAATGTAGCAGGCTCACGGAAAGAAAAAGAATCGGGTCTGGCACAAACGTCTCTAGCAGGGACCAAATGGCCAGTAGCGAAGCCGGAGATTCGCGCTTTGGGCGAGTGGATAGAGTTTGGGCGCAAGCTACAAAGCGCATCCGACGAGGAAATCCTCTCCCTGATAGGCAGCGTAGCGATGTACCTCAAAGTCGAGCTGAATGACGAGACATTCCCGAGCACCCACTACAACTATAGAGAGTATGTTCGAGGGTACGCGAATACGATCTTGAAGGCTGCCCAGGCCGAGCTCGCAAAGAGGCACTCGGAGCGGCTCGGGTGAGAGTGGTGTCGTAACCCTTCGACTCAGCGAGGCTGGTACGTAGACAGGGACGATTAACAGTGGGATGGCCCTGCATATCCCCCTTGTGAGCCGGTTGAACCACATGGAATAATGGGCAGGCGTGCCTGATCGAGGGTCGAGCATGAGACTATGACGAGGGTGAGGGGTTACCGAGGAGATTAACCTTCTAGGTAACCGGGTGATAGAAGCAGCACGAGTCCCTAGGCTCTAGGGGCAAGCTAGGCCAAGCTACCTAAACAAACTTTTGATTAAACCTGGTTAAGATTGCACCTTGAGGTACATAACCGGCCATCTTTGTGCGAAAATGCACGAGAAGCCGAGGGAAAGGGACCAGAAGAAGTGCGGGTCGTCGGGCGGGTCAGGGGACATTACGAGGTGCACGAGGAGATGGAGTTTGTCCCAATCCACCGTTGGTGCCCGGAGTGTGTCGTTGTTGAGTGTAACTGCGGCAAGAGTATGTCTCTCACGAGGTCTGACATCATCGGTATCGGACCTGACTGCGAGTGTGGCATGGACTATACGGCCAGCGTTAGAGAAGAGGTGGTCTTCCACCTGCTAGATGAGGACCACGAGTCCCGCCTACATCCCTGGCGCTACTTGCACACTTTGGCGCTACATGCACACCACTAAGGATATTGAGATCACCCTTCTAATACTGGGATTACCCTTTTCATCCTCATACGAGGATCTGGCGGGGTAGGGGGGACAGTACCCCCCACACCCTTTGTCAACGTCTGGAAAGTTGTGGGTTCGGTTTTTCCACCGCTTCGAGGGCTTCCATGGAGAGATAGCGCTTTAG
>JAIVIG010000231.1 GCA_020200675.1 Actinomycetota bacterium | reverse complement strand
TCCATCAGTTGCGATCTCCTGGAAAGCTAGTCTCTGGCTGCGCTTATTGATGTACCGGCCGGCAGGATAGATCAGGGGGGCGGAGATGGCCTGGATTGCTCTGGCAGCGCGCAGAAGTCGCCCTTGGAGAAACCCACCGGCCCGACCCCGAACACGCGGTTGAAGCGAGCCCGATAGTTCTCCCAAGCTATGGCCGCTGCCAGCTCAACAAGCTGAGCCTCATCGAAGCGTTTACGTAGTCTCCCCACTAGTTCGGGTGGCACCTCTACCGGTATCCTGGCCATCTCCACCGCGAGGTCGATCACCAGCCGCTCCTCCTCAGAGAAAGCCTCGCTCTCCCGGTAGCGCGGCAAGTCTCGCAACTGCTCCTCGGTTACGCCCAGTTCTCTGCCCACGGCAGAGCCGATGTCCAGTCAGAAGGGGCAGCCGACGAGCGAACCGGTCTTGATCGAGGCCAGCATTTTGAGGTGGCTGTCGACCTTGCCGCTGACCAGGAGCGCGGTCTCGTAGGCGCCCATGCCTGTCAGGATCGCCGGTCGCTTCAGAAGCAGGCGGATGAGGTCGGGAACTTTGTTGTGTCGGGCGCTGGCGAAGGTCTTGCCGTAGGCGCGTAGTTTGTCGAGAAACATCGCGGTCCTCCTCTCTAGCTCTCAAGACATCTGGGGCACGTTCCGTAGCTTCTCCGGGTTAACCACGAGGCGGATGCCCCGGATGCTTCCTTCCGCGACGTCGAAGGTCGTGACACTTTGGGGACGGCCGTCCTCGAAGTAGCCGATGAAGCCGGGCCGTCCGTTGATCGAAGCCGGCCGGACGACGAATCCGGGCGGGGCCTTGCGGAGTATCCCGGAGAAGTACCGGGCTACCCTGTCCGCGCCGTGGATCGGGTTGAGCGCCGCGCGAGTCTTTCCCCCGCCGTCCGACCACAGGGTCGCGTCTTCGGAGAGCAGCGCGAGTAGACTCTCCATGTCGCCGCTCATGCAGGCTTCGAGGAAGCTGCCCATGAGGCGCTCCTCCTGCTCGGGCGAACTCTCGAAGCGGGGGCGCCGGGCCGCCACGGACTGGCGCGCGCGGCGTGAGATCTGGCGGCAGTTGTCCTCGCTTTTGCCAACGAGGGAGGCTATCTCCGCGTAGTCGTAATCGAAGACCTCCCGCAACAGGAACACCGCCCGCTCGACGGGCGTGAGGCTCTCGAGGAGCACCAGGAACGCCATCGAGAGCGTCTCGTCGAGGACGACGGCGCCGGCTACGTCCGAATCCTCTCTGGTCGCGATGGGCTCGGGGAGCCAGGGACCTACGTACTCCTCGCGGCGGGCTTTCGCGGAGCGCAACCGGTCTATCGAGAGCCGGGTAACGACCGTCGAGAGGTAGGACTTGGGCGAGCGCACTTCGCCTTCGGACGCCTCCCGCCAGCGCACGAACGCCTCCTGCACGACGTCCTCGGCCTCCATCACGCTGCCGAGCATCCGGTAGGCGATCGAGAAAAGCAACGACCTGTGCCGCTCGAAGGTCTCGGTCGCGGCTTCCGAGATAGGCTCTTCCCGTCTCATCGAACCTCCGTTCCAGAACGACGCGGCAGATCCACCGGTCCGGCGGCACTTTCTGCAGAACGAGGGAGCTTGCTCAACGCCCAGATCCCGGCCACGCACCCGAGCGCTTCGACCAAAGCTATGAGCGCCGCCGAGAACCGGAACGCTTCGCGTCCGGCTCCCGGGTTCAGAGTGAATACGTTGTCTGGACCGGAAACCAGGAAGTGGAAGACCAGGCCGAAGATCAGGGCCCCGGCCATCGAGGCGAGGAACAGCCACACTCGATAGCTCCACGCGTAGCGTCGCCGATACTACCGGCTCCGGGCCGGCTCGAAGACGAAGACGCGGTCCACGGGGACGAAGCCGAGCTTCGCCGCCAGACCCATCGAGGGAGCGTTGGACTCGACGGCGCCCCACACCGGCTCCTTGCCGGTCGTGTCGCGCATGTGCCGGATCAAGGACGCCGCGCACCGCGCCGCGTGCCCCCACCTCCGGTGTTCCTCCAGCGTGTCGATCGAGACGTCCCAAAGCCCCTCCGTCTCCGACGCCACATAGCAGAACGAGACCGGAACGCCCCCCACGAAAGCCGCCACCGTTGGCGTACCCCTGCGTAGGGCGCGCTCCAACTCCGTCCGAAGCTCCGCTCGGAGCCCCGACGGCAAGAGGCTTAGTTCCTCCCCCCCGGATAGCAAACGTACCGGTTCGCCCTCCGTCGCTCCTGGTAATCGCTCGGCTTCGCCGAGGAGGTGCAGTATTGCGGGCTGCGGCTCCCGGCCCGGTACGGCCTGCGCGACGCGCGAAACGTTCTCCGGCATGGCGATCACCGCGCCCACGTTCCCGCTGCGGGCTATAGCCTCCGCTACCGCCTCGCGCGCCGGACACCCTACTACGCAAACCAGATCCTCCTCCCCGTCGCGCACCACGAAGCTGGGGTTCGCCGCGTCTTCTCCCAGACCGAGGACCTCGCAGCACCCCCCGAGCAGCATCGCCCTCGTCTCGACGAAGCGCGGTACGTCCGGCAGTAGCGCGGCCAGCCGAGCCGACTCCGCCGCCGAGTCTTCCACGGCTACGGCCGGTCGCCGGAGACACGGACGACGAACTCTTTCGGGATGCGGCTGGGTCGTCCGGTCGCGAGTTCTACGCAGCCGTGACGGGTGCGCCCCGTGACCAACACCTCCTCGCCGCGCGAGATTCCGTACCCGAAGGAGAGTGAGGCGCGCTTGAGCTCGACGAGCTCCGTGCGGAGCACCAACTCGTCGTCGAAAAAAGCCGGTCTCTTGTAGAAGGCATGCGCCTCGATCACGACGAAGCCGTACCCCCGTTTCTCCATCTCCCTGTAGGAGAAGCCCATCGCGCGGAGCCAATCGACGCGGCCGACCTCGAAGTAAGAGAGGTAGTTGGCGTTGTTGACTATCCCTTGCGCGTCCGTCTCGGAGTAGCGGACGCGCAGCTTCGTCTCGTGTGCGAGCAGAGGCTCCGCCGCCTAACGCCCCTTGAACTCGGCCTCGCGCTTCTCGACGAAGGCGCTCATGCCTTCCCTCGCGTCCTCGGTGCCGAAGAGGAGGGCGAACTGGTCCGCCTCGTACTCCAGGCCGCTCACGAGGTCCACGTCTTGGGCTTTGTTCGCCGCCGCCTTGGCGTGTCGCACCGCGATGGGACCGTTTGACGCTATCTCCTCGGCCAGCTCGCGGGCGGTGTTGAAGGCTTCGCCCTCGGGCACGACCCGGTTCACGAGGTTTATCATGCGGGCCTCCTCGGCCTTTATGCGCCGGCCCGAGAAGATCATCTCCTTCGCCACCCCCGGCCCCACGAGGCGCGGCAATCGTTGCGTCCCGCCCAGACCGGGCAGGATACCTAGAGTCACCTCGGGGAAGCCGAAGAGGGCGTTCTCCGCGGCGATGCGGATGTCGCAGGCGAGCGCCATCTCGCAGCCACCGCCCAGGGCGAAGCCGTTCACGGCCGCGATGGTCGGGACTGGGCTCCGGTCCAGCAGCGCCGTCGCCGCGTGGCCGAGCTCGGCGAACCTCTTCGCCTCCAGCGCGCTCATCTCGTTCATAACCGCTATGTCCGCCCCCGCGATAAACGACTTATCGCCAGCGCCCGTGACGATCGTGACCCGCGGCTGGTCGTTCTCGAGCCCCAGGAGCGCCTGCCCGATCTCCTCTATAACCTGCGGGTTCAGGGAGTTGAGCTTCTCCTGCCGGTCGATGGTTAGAACCGCGATCCCGTCGTCCCCGCGTTCGACCTTTACGAAATCCAAGGTGTGCCTCCCTTCTGTGCCTCCCTTCGGGAGGCAGCTATCAGCCGTCAGCTTTCAGCTTTCGATTTCGGCCGACCACCGAACGCTCGCGAATCGTTCGCTCTTCTCCTGACCGCTGCCTCAGACCAACCGCCCTCTCGTTGTCCACAGCCTAGCTGACGGCTGATGGCTGACTGCTGACCGCTATTGATATCAGCGTGAACATCTAAACCTCGAAACCCGGCTGCCTGACACAGCCAAGGATGACATCCTTGGCTGTGTCTCAAACGCTCTTTGGCCTTGCGTAGCTCGACTCTCAGCTCGG
>JAIVIG010000495.1 GCA_020200675.1 Actinomycetota bacterium | reverse complement strand
CTCCCAAGCCAAAGGACAACCCTTGACAGCCTTATTGCTTGGCGTCATGATCGAATCAAGCGAAAGGAGGTGAATGATGAAGCGCATCATCAGGGTTCTCGCCGCAGCCGCGCTCATGGTGGTACTCGTGGTTGCCAGTGCGGCTCCCGCCTTTGCAGACCCCCCAGAAAAGTGGGGACATGAGTGTGGGGGAGAAAAGCACAGCGGGCCAGGCCCGGAGAAAAACGGCGTCAAAGACGACAACAATTGCGGCTTCCATTACTCTCCAGACAACCGCTAGTCACTCCAGACAACCGCTAGTAATAGAGGGGGCAACCGGCCGCTGACTCTGCCTTAGCTAGTTTGCATCCTTTGCTGCATGGGGAAGGGATACCTAGGGTACGTGTGGAAAGGAGGCGAACCAACAGCAACTGCAACAACGACTAAGGACTAAGAGGCCGCGCCAATAGGCGAGTAGCGAATGTATCAACAGCCAATGAAACGGCGGCCTGATCGTTCAGAGAATGGCCAAGTGTAAAAAGTTGCCAGCCTATTGGCGCAAGCTCTAAGTAACGCGCACGCAGCAGCAGAGATAGGGAGGAAGAGGAAGTGATGATAAGGAATAGAGGGATAAGAAGGAGGAGCTTCTAAATGTCGTCTGTAAAGAGCCGGCTGCGTTTGCCGATCGTCGTTATCGTCGGGTTCGCGTTCGCAACCTTACTGGC
Organism: Actinomycetota bacterium; assembly: GCA_020200675.1. Classification (GTDB taxonomy): domain Bacteria; phylum Actinomycetota; class Rubrobacteria; order Rubrobacterales; family Rubrobacteraceae; genus Rubrobacter_F. The sequence continues at coordinate 1,581 of JAIVIG010000495.1, read as the reverse complement.
ATTAGCTGCCTTTACATCCGCCGAGGCTGCGGAACAAAAGTACGCGGCTGCGAAGGAGCCAACCGACGCGGCTGCGACAGAAGGGACCAACCCAGAAGAAACCGTCACGATTGAGCAACACAATTGGAGTACCTACCATTGGGGGCGCACGAACACCCCGTTCACGCTGACCCTGGGCGACAACGTCACGGCCGACTGGGATAGTTACCTGAATAACGCCGCGGGCTTGCCGACTCCCTTCAGCGGAAACGACTGGAGTGATTCGACCGTGCTGAACGCGCCAGTCGATACTGGCAACGTCAGCCGCAGAGCTCTGAAGAGAAAGAAATGCCCTTATACGCTTGGGCGGGTGGAAGTCTGCAACGCGGCGTATGGCGACAACGGCTGGTCCGGCTTGGCTCAGATCTGGCTAGACAGTAGCGGCCACATCGTGGCAGGCGTCGCCAAGATGAACGATACGAAAATTAGCTCAACCGACACCTGGAAGAGGAGGCATGTGATGTGCCAGGAGGTTGGCCACACCTTCGGCCTCGGCCACACCTCCGAGAATGGCACAAGCCAACTGACGTGCATGGACTACTCCGGCTCCCAAGACAGCCAGTGGCCGAATCAGCACGACTACGATGAGCTAAGTGCAATCTACGATCCTGGCTTCAAATGGCCGGATGGGTATTCGGACAATACCGCGCCACTAGCGGGACATACGGATACCACGAGCACTGTCGGCACTAGCTCCGCGAGCAAGCTGCCCGCTGCGGCGAACCGGGACAATTACGACACCCGCGCTAAGTGGGGCCAGCTGAAGCACAGAGACGAAGCTGGTAAGCACGCGGTCTTCGAGCGTGAGTTTAGTGATGGAACAAAGCTGGTCACCTTCGTGGAAGTGGAGGATCAAGAAATACTAGAGGACCAAGAAGACCAGCCACAGGAGAAGAAGCAAGCGAAGGCGCAAGAACAGCCACAGGAGGAGGGGAAGAAGCAGGATCAGTAGTCTCATATAGGCTCACACAAAGAAAGAGGACCGGGGTCTAACAGCCCCGGCCCTTTTGTGCCCTGAGTTTCCGGAAATTAGTGCTCCCGGCAGTTGGGTGAATAGAGGCAACGCGTCCCCTAGCTCTGTGGGCGCTAGCTCTTGACAGAGGCCCTACAAGCGGCCATTGTTACAGTAGGACCAACCTAGCAGGGGTTGCGGGAAAGGGAGGAAGGAACGCAAGATGAGAAGAAGGGCAGTCCAACTTATCGTAGTGATGGCAGCTGCGCTGATTTTGGCCAGCGGGGTGGCCATTGCGGCAAACGTGACGTGCAAGTCCGGTAGCACGTCCACCAACCCCTGCCGGGGCACCAGTTCGGCCGATACTATTACCGGTACTCCTAACGACGACTACATAACAGGTGGCTACGGGGACGACAAGATCGACGGCCTCGATGGCAAGGACAAGCTCTATGGCGATTACAACGACGACACCATTAATGGTGGTGCTGGCGATGACACCATCGATGGCGGCTACAACCGCGACACGATCGACGGTAATGCCGGCAACGACACGATCTATGGCGGCTATAACCGCGATACGATTTACG
>JAIVIG010000494.1 GCA_020200675.1 Actinomycetota bacterium | reverse complement strand
GGACGGTGCGGGGGGCGTGGCGGTCCGCAGGCTCCTGAGACGTCCCGAGGCACCCGCGCTGGTCTTCCTGGTTGTCCTGGTGGCGGCGTTCACGCTGGCGAACGACAGGTTCTTGCAGGTCGGCAACCTGGAGTCCATCCTGGCTTCGGTGGCCGTGCTCGGGGTCATCGCGCTGGCCGTCAACCAGGTGATCCTGTGCGGCGAGATCGACATCTCGACGGGCTCGATGCTGGGCCTGTGCGCGGTCGCCGCGGGCGCGGTTGCGACGAGCGCCGGCGGGCTCTTGCTGCCGCTCCTGGCCGGCGTCGCGGCGGGGGCCCTGGCCGGCGCGGTCAACGGCCTTCTGGTGACGGTAGGGCGCATACCGTCCATTATCGTGACGCTTGGGATGCTGTACGCGTTGCGGGGTGTGATCCTGCTGGTCACAGGGGGGACCTGGATCACCGGCATCCCGAACGAGACCCGCGTGCTCGGGATCGGGAAGGTGTTTGGGCTGGGCTACCCGGTGATCGTGCTCCTCCTCCTGTTCGTGGTTATGGAGCTCGTCAGCCGACACTCGACCTGGGGCCGCAACGTCTTCGCCGTCGGCGGCAACCGCAGGGCGGCCCGCTTCGCCGGGCTTCCCATAGGCCGCGTCCGTTTCTTTGCCTTCGTGCTGGTTGGCGTGTTCGTCGGCATCGCCTCGGTCATCTACATGGGACGCGCGGGTTCCGTGCAGACCAACACGGGCGCGGGCCTGGAGCTGCAGGTCGTGGCGGCCGTCGTGATAGGGGGGACCAGCATCTCAGGCGGGAGGGGCTCGCCGCTGGCCGCCCTGACGGGGGCTGTGCTTATAGGCGTGATCCTCAACGGGCTCGTCCTGCTCGGGGTGCCAGGCATCTGGCAGGACGCCGTGCTCGGGGGACTTATCCTGCTCGCTATCACCACCGACGTGCTGCGCCGTCGGCTCGTGGGGGACAAGGCGTGAGCGCGGCCACGGCGGTCCTCAGGCGTCTGGGGTTCTCCCGCGAGGTGGTGTTGCTCGGGGTACTGGTCGCGCTCGTTATCGTGATGACCCTGCTTGACCCGCTGTTCCTGTCCCCGACCACCATGCTCAACACCTCGCGCTTCTTCGTCGAGGTCGGCCTGATGGCGCTGGGGATGACCCTGATCATCATCACAGGGGGCATAGACCTATCGGTGGGGTCGAACCTTGGCCTGGTCTCCGTCGCCGTCGGGTTCTCCTACGCCGCCGGGCTGCCCCTGCCCCTCGCGATCCTGTTCGGCCTCGTTGTGGGCGTGGCCGCTGGCTTCTTCAATAGCGTCTTCATCACGTTTCTCGACCTGCACCCCCTAGTCGTCACCCTCGGCACCTTCGCCCTCTTCCAGGGTCTCGCATACGGTCTGTCGAACGCCGACGCCGTCTCCGACTTTCCAGCCTGGTTCGCCTACTTCGGGCAGGCATACCTGGGGCCTGTGCCGGGGCAGCTCATCCTCTTCGTCGTGGCGGTCGCCGTGGTGTGGGTAATACTGTCCCGCACCAGCTTCGGACGCTACGTCTACGCCATCGGCAACAATGAGGAGGCGGCCCGGTTCTCGGGCGTGCCCATCCGGCGGGTCAAGATCGCGCTGTACTCGGGCACCGGGCTGCTGGTGGCGATGGCAGCGGTGATCTACACCTCGAGGGTCTACACGGCCAGGGCCGACACCGGCCTGGGGCTGGAGCTCGGCGTGATCTCCGCCGTGGTCCTCGGGGGGGCTAGCATCTACGGGGGCTCGGGGACGATAGGCGGCACGGTGCTCGGCGTCCTCATCATCGCGACGCTGCAAAACGGCCTGATCCTGGCCGGCGTGCCAAGCACCTGGCAACTCTTCATACTGGGCGTCTTGCTCCTCGTGGCCGTGTTCTTGAACGAGTTTTTCCGTAAGAGCGAGGAGTAGAACATGCCAGGGTGAAGGAAATTCTGTTCTCGGGAAAGGAAACCTTGAGGAAGAAGGAGGTAGCATGTTCGGTTCGGCGCGGAAGCTGAAGGTAGTCTCGACGACCCTGCTCGCAGCACTCGTCGCGGTGGTCGCCTCGTGCGGGGGATCGCCACAGGCGCCTGGGACGCGGACGTGGCCCCTGACGCCCGCGACATCTTCGTCAACCAAGCCACCTTCCAGGCGATAGGCTACGAGGTGGTGGACGTCATGGCCGAGCAGACGGACGGCAAGGGTGAGTTCCTGGTCGTCACCGGCTCGCTCACCGCCCCCAACCAGGTCGCCTGGCTCAAGGAGATGCGCGAGCGCATGAAGGAGAAGTACCCCGACATGTCTATAGCCTCCGTCGAGCCTGGTGAGGAGGACCTCCAGCTCGGTATCGACATAACCAAGAACTACCTCAGGGCACATCCGGACACGGCTGGTGTCTTCGGCATAACCACCGTCGCCCTGCCCGGTGCAGCCGAGGCCGTCGAGCAGGCCGGCCTGGAGGGCAAGGTCGCGGTCACAGGCCTCTCCACCCCGAGCGAGATGAGACCGTACCTCAACTCGGGGGCCGTGGAGAAGTTCGTCCTCTGGAATCCTGTTGACCTCGGTTATCTGGCCGTCTACGTGGCGAACGCCCAGATAGAGGGCAACATGCCCAAGTCCGGCACCTTCGAGGCCGGCCGCCTCGGCAAGGTCAAGATGCTCGCCGAGGACGAGGTTCTCCTGGGACCACCGCTGGTGTTCTCGAAGGAGAACATCGACGAGTACGACTTCTAGAAGGTTTCGGATGGCGCTCGCCACAGGGTGAGCGCCATCCGCTTCGGGGAAAGGAGGATGCCCTTGGAATCCACGGCCCCACGAGCCTACGAAGTCCTCGCGGAGTTACTAGCCGCCCACGGGATAGAGGTCGACGCGGTAGAGGAACGCCTGCGCTCACAGAAGATCGAGACTCCTTCGTGGGGCTACGGCGACACAGGCACGCGCTTCGCGGTCTTCCCACAGAAGGGCGTGCCCCGCGACCCATTCGAGAAGCTGGCCGACGCAGCCCAGGTCCATGGTCTCACCGGCGTGTGCCCTTCTGTGGCGATCCACATCCCGTGGGACAGGGTCGACGACTACGGCGTGTTGAAAGATCACGCGGAATCTCTGGGTCTGCGGATCGGGGCCGTCAACCCCAACCTTTTCCAGGAGCCTGACTACAAGCTGGGGAGCGTCTGCCACCCTGACCCGGGCGTGCGTCGCAGGGCCACGGATCACCTCCTCGAGTGTGTCGAAGTAGCCGGAGAGACCGGCTCTGACGTCCTCTCTTTATGGTTCGCCGACGGCACCAACTACGCGGGCCAGGATTCCTTCACTGACCGCCACCACAGGATGATCGAGGCTCTNNNNCGTCGCCATGCCAGAGGGGATGCGGATGCTCCTGGAGTACAAGCCGTACGAGCCGGCCTTCTACCACACGGACCTAGCGGACTGGGGCGCGGCCCTCACCGTCTGCCGGAGGCTTGGCGAGAGGGCCGAAGTCCTGGTCGACCTCGGGCACCACGCCAAGGAGGTCAACATAGAGTACGTCGTGGCGCTCCTGCTCGACGAGGGGCGTCTCGGGGGTTTTCACTTCAACAACAGGAAGTATGGCGACGACGACCTCATCGTAGGAAGCGTCAACCCGTTTGAGCTGTTCTTGATCTATGTCGAACTCGTCGAGGCCGAAGAGCGATCCGACACACGCATAGACTACATGATCGACCAGACGCACAACATCGAGCCCAAGATAGAAGCGATGATCCTCTCTGTCATGAACCTCCAGGAGGCCTACGCGAAAGCTCTCCTGGTGGACCGCGCGGCGCTCGCCGAGGCCAGACACTCGGGCGACGTGCTCGGCGCCCACCGCCTCCTGCTCGACGCCTACGCCACGGACGTACGTCCGCTGTGCGCCAGGGTACGCGAGGATCTGGGCGCCGCCGACGACCCGATAGCCGCCTTCGAGGAGAGCGGCTACGCCGAGAAGGTGGCACAGGAGCGCGGGGAGGGCGCCGGGGCCGGATGGAGTTAGACCTTGTCAGCATCTCAGCATTCCGCCGTTCGAGGCTAGAGAGAGGGACCACACCGGGCGGGAGGTGGATGTCCTCTGGGTGAAGGGGTCGGGGAGCGACCTCGCGACCATACAGGCGCATCAGTTCACCGGACTCAAGCTGCAGGAGGTCCTGCCGCTCATGGAGCGCGAGGAGATGAGCGACGAGGAGATGGTCGCATACCTCGCGAGTTGCCAGCTCAGGCCTGACATGCCGAGGGGCTCGATAGAGACGCTCCTGCACGCCTTCGTGCCTTACGCGCAGGTGGACCACACGCACCCTGATGCGATCAACATGATCTGCTGCGCAGAAGGTGGCGAGGAGCTCGCGGCCGAGTGCTTCGGCGATGAGGCGGTCTGGATCCCCTACATAAGACCCGGCTTCACCCTCTCGAAGCAGGTCGGCGAAGCCGTGAAGAACAACCCTGACGCGAAGTTCGTCCTGCTCGCCAAACACGGCCTCGTAACCTGGGGCGACACCCACGAGGAGAGCTACAGTCGCACCATCGAGGCCATAAACCGGGCCGCCGAGTTCGTCGCGAGCCGCGCCGGTGAACCCTTCGGCGGCCTGAAGGTCGATCCGCCGGAGCCCGACCACAGAGAGGAACTGCTGGCCGAGATACTGCCAGCGCTGCGCGGGGCGCTCTCGTCGGGTCCAGATGAGGCCTCACACAAGATCCTGCGCTCCGATCACACAACGGAAGGCGTCCTCCAGTTCGTCTGCGGGCGCGACTCGAAGGAGCTCTCCCAGGTTGGCGCGGCCTGCCCAGACCACCTAGTCAGGACGAAGATCAGGCCGCTCTGGGTGGACTTCGACCCTGAGAAGGAGGGTGCCGAGGAACTGAAGGAGAGGCTTCGCGAGGGCGTCGTGCGCTACAGGGAGGACTACGAGGCGTACTTCTCGCGCCACGAGGAGGCAGACGAGGAGATGTTCGACCCGAACCCGAGGGTCGTCATGATAGGGGGCCTTGGCCTCGTCGCAGCCGCGAAGAACGCGAAGGAGGCAAACCTCTCCAGAGACTTCGCCTACAGGGCCATCGCCGTGATGCGCGGAGCCCACGCCCTCGGGGGCTACGTCTCCCTCACCGAGGAGGAGTCCTACGCGATAGAGTACTGGCCCCTCGAGCTCTACAAGCTCACCCTCGCCCCGCCGCCGGACGAGCTCGCCGGCAGGGTCGCCTTCGTCACGGGTGGTGCAGGCGGCATCGGGAGCGCCGTCGCCCGGTCGCTGGCTTCGCGAGGAGCGTGCGTCGTTGTCTGCGACCTCGACGAGGAGGGCGCAGGGGACGTCGCGGGTAGCCTGCCTGAGCCGGGCATCCCCGCGAGGGCCGACGTAACAGACGAAGGTGAGGTAGCTCGCGCTTACAGGCACGCGGTCCTTGAGTACGGCGGGGTTGACGTCGTCGTCTCCAACGCAGGCCTCGCCTCCAGCGCGCCCATCGAGGAGACGAGCGTCGAGATGTGGGATAAGAACCACGCGGTCCTGGCGAAAGGGTACTTTCTCGTCTCGCGCGAGGCCTTCCGCATCATGAAGGAGCAGGGCATGGGCGGCAGCCTGATCTTCGTCGCCTCCAAGAACGCAATGGCGGCAGGCAAGAACGCCAGCGCGTACTCTTCGGCGAAGGCTGCGGAGCTGCACCTGGCGCGGTGCCTCGCCGAGGAGGGGGGGTCGGAGCGCATCCGGGTCAATACAGTGAACCCGGATGCGGTGTTGCAAGGGTCAAGGATCTGGGGCTCCAGTTGGCGCGAGGAACGCGCCGCCGCATATGGCATAGAGCCAGACGAGCTGGAGGAGCACTACCGCCAGCGCAACGTGCTCAAACTCAACGTGCTGCCCGAGAACATCGCCGAGGCCGTGCTCCATTTCGCCTCGGAGGCGCGCTCCTCCAGGAGCACGGGCAACGTCCTCAACGTCGACGGCGGCGTGAAAGACGCATACCCCAGATGAGTGAGGACATACAACAGCGGGCGGAGGTCGGGGTCTTTGGGATCGGGCTCGAAGCCTACTGGGATCAGTTCGAAGGGCTAAGAGATCGGCTCGAAGGCTACCAGCGG
>JAIVIG010000033.1 GCA_020200675.1 Actinomycetota bacterium | reverse complement strand
GGTTTCGAGGCGCTGTATGCAGCGGCCCTGGCGCTTCTCGCGAACACGGCTCCGGTCGCGTTCGGGGGTTTCGGTATCCCCATAATCACCGGGGCTTCCGTGGCCCAACTGGACACTTTGCAGCTCTCGCAGATGGTGGGGCGCCAGACGCCGCTCCTCGCGCTCATTATCCCGGGCTTCCTGGTCGTGGTGATGGCCGGGTGGCGCAGGATGCTCGAGGTGTGGCCAGTCGTCGTCGTTAGCGGCGTGTCGTTCGCCGGAGCGCAGTTCTTGGTCTCCAACCTCCTCGGGCCGGAGTTGGCGGACCTCTTGGCGGCGATCGCCGCAGTGATAGCAGTCGTGGCCCTGCTCGCCTTCTGGAGCCCGCGCGAGGAGTGGCACTTCTCCAACGAGCCCGCGGCGGCGGAGAGAGAGTCGTACGAGCGTCCCCCCTTTGGGGCGACGCTCCTCGCCTGGTCGCCGTTCATAATCATAGTGGCGATATTCCTCCTCTCCCAGGTAGAGCCCATCAAGAGCACCATAAGGGGCATAGAGGCCGCGATCAACTTCCCTACCGCCGCGGTAAACGAACAGGGCAAGATAGCCGTGGGCTGGCCGGGACTGGACGGGCAGGTCACCCGCCAGCCTCCGGCGGTGGGCGCGGCGGCTCCCTACCCCGCCAAATACCAGACTGACTGGCTCTCGGCGGCCGGGACCTTGATCCTCATCGCGGACATCATCTCGCTCGCCGTGCTGCGGGTCGGGCCGGGCAGGGCTTTGAGGATCTACGGGCAGACCTTGAACCAGCTCAAGTGGGCCATCCTGACCATAGCCGCCATCCTGGGCCTGGCTTTCCTGTTCAACTACTCGGGCATGACCTACACGTTGGGCCTGGCGTTCGCCGCCACGGGCATCCTCTTCCCGTTCTTCGCCTCTTTCATCGGGTGGCTCGGGGTGGCGCTCACGGGCTCGGACACCTCGTCCAACGCCCTCTTCGCCAACCTGCAGAAGACGACGGCGGGCCAGCTTGGCCTGAGCCCGGTCCTGGCCGTGGGAGCCAACTCCTCGGGTGGCGTGCTGGGGAAGATGATCAGCCCGCAGAACCTGGCCGTCGGCACGAGCTCGACGGGCCTGCAGGGCAGGGAGGGCGACCTCTTCCGGCTGGTGTTGCCGTGGTCCATCGGTCTCACGGTAGTGATGGCGATCATAGTCACTCTCCAGGCCTACGTGCTCCCCTGGATGGTGCCCGGGGGTTAGAAGCCGTTCGGAGGAGCGGCCTTTACCGCTCCTCCCCATATTTATACGGCGCACAGTTCAGGTCGTTACGCTCGGGCGGAGCGCCCGAGCGAGAACGTGAGGGTTTTTCGCACCGCGATGGTGAGGGCCGTGGTCGCGATCGCGGCCCAGGTCGGGTTCAGCGCGAGGTTGAGGATGGTCGCCCCGACGAAGTAGTCGAGGCCGAGGGCAGCATTCTCCCCTATCCGCCGGGCGACGCGGGCGGGCCCTCCCGGACCGCGCGCCACGGGGAGGGCGCGCGCGATCCCGAAGACGATGACGAAGCTCCCCACGAAGAGCAAGAGGATCCGCGCCGTGCTCAGCGCGGCCTGGTACGCCTCCATCGTCGTCTCTAGCCGCGCGCGGCGTCGCGCTCGCTGTCGCGCTCGGGGCGGGGGGCCTCCTGCTGGCGCTCGCGCTCGAGCTCCTGGGAGAGAAAGTAGTTGAGCCCCGTCCGGATCGCCGCTATCGCCCCCAGGAGGAGCACCTCGTCGAGGGTCGGGGCGACGGCGGTGGATAGGATGTCGGCCCCGAGCTGGAACTCCAGCCCCAGCGCCAGGTAGCGCCCGAGGTAGAGCCGTATTTGATTGTTGGTGTAATCCCTTACGCCGACCAGGGTGAGAACGTACCGGTAGGTCGTCGCAAGGGCGCCGAAACCTACCACGGCCGCCCCTATCGCCTCGACCGTTAGCCGCAGGTAGCCGACCGCTATGACCAGAAGCTCTTCCATGACGCGTAATCTACACTTTGCGCATCTTGTGTGCGGGGACAGACCAACAGGTTACCGTGCCAGCGAGAGCGCGGCGTGTTCGGCGGCGAGGCAGCTCTCTTTGGAGTGCGCGAGACCGCACCCTCGAAGAGACTCTTGCGCCGACGTCCTGCGGGACTTGCGGTCTTCTACTCCAGCCTGCTGAGGACGAAGGCCACCAGGAAGCCCATCGCGGTAACCACACCTACCACGGGCCGTCCTCGTTGAGGGGCCCGCCGCGGATTCTCTCGGGCTTGCGCCGGGTGGCTGCTCCGTTCTCCGTCCGTCCGCGCTCCTCTCCGGTCTCTCGTGACGGCGTTCCTCTGCCGTCCGGACTCTCCCCGTTCGGGCTCTCTAAGAAACCGGAGCTTACGGTCACCTTTGCCCGCCGCTCGTAGTTGGGAGCCGGGGTCGCCTCTACGAAGTCTCGCAGGAAATCTCTCCTGCCCCAACCCGCGAGGTCGAAGACCATCTCGCCGTCGACGACCGGCAGCGGATCGAGCGCCACCCTCTTCACGCCGGAGCAAGGCCCGTGGAGCAGCGAGAACAACTCCCCAGCCGTGGTCTCTCTCGCCCGCCAGCTCATCCCCGTCTCCCCGAGCCGCAGGAATGCCTCGGCCTCCTCTTCGAAGCTGAAGACCGGCAAGGTCTCCCTATCGTTGTCGGAACGGAGGGTGTACACGCCCATCCGGCCGTTCTCGTGGTCCGCGATCAGCCAGAGCGGCCGTCTCGGTGCCCTACTTTTTGCCATCTACCATCTGCTCTCTGTTCTAAAGTGCGGTCTGCCCGGCGTCCCTGCGCGCCTCGATCTCGAACCGGGAGCGCAGCTGGCGGAGGTCCCCCCGCACCGCATCCGTGGAGTTCCGTTCCGGGTGGCCAAGATCCTGCTGCACCTCACCGATCAAGGCGACCAGCCTCCTGGTGTGCCCCGGCAGCACCGGCCGCCCGACCTCGCCCCACATCGAAGCGGCCTTGACGCCAGCCCTCTTCAGCACCTCGTTCGCCCCGCGCAGATCCCCGTCCGCCAGGGAACGGTCCGACTCCTCCAGGAGCCGATCCAGCTCCTCGTAGTCTTCGCGTCCACGGCGTCGCCCGTGTCCGTTTTCCACTTATCTCCCCTCCTCTACCGCCCTTTGCGGTAAGATCGCCTGCTCGCTCGCGCCGGGAACGGTTTCCGCCCCTCGAACTCCCGCGCCGCGGAACCGCGAGAACAAAGCCCTCACCGGCGGGCACGTATCCTCGAGGGGGACCCGGCCGATCCCTTCTCTCGTCTGCGTGCCCCGTACCCGATTCCCCCCGGCGTAGACTTCGAGGAAAAGGTCCATATCCTCCCGGTACTCCGCCAGGGAGCTCGCCCAGAACTCCAGATAGTCCTCGCCCGCCTCGATTATCGAGAACTTTCGCCGGGACAGCCTGCAGTCGAACCCGTCGCGCTCGGAGAGGACCATGCCTTCCTTCTCCATCTGCCGCAGGGTCCGGTACCCCGTCCCCGGACGCGTCGTTCCGAAGCCGAGGTCGGCGGTTCTTCGCATCAGATCTTGCCCGTAAGAATCCCGCTCTCGCATGAGTAGAAGAAGGAAAGGCACGAGCAAGGAAGCAGAGGACATCTCCAACGTGTCCTCACGCATCGGCTATCCGACCCCGCGAAAACTGCCAGGACCACACGGCAGCTCTACGCTCTGATCGACGAACCTCAACGGTGAGACAAGTAAACAATCCTTCGACACCGCCTTTCCGATCTCACTCCCCATCCCCCCCTTTCAACGATGCCATCGTACCTTGTGGCAGCGCTCCGGAGACCCCCAAAAAGCTCTCGAAACCGCAAAATGGCCCAAAGTGTGTATGCTCTTTGCACAAAAAGGTGTAGACGTTTCGTGGTTCGTGTGGATGAGTTTCGGACTCCACGGGTATCTACCCAATTTGCGCCATGTATAATGCATGTCCCTCGCGACGGTTTTGCCGGCGAGGATTCGTACCGGCCGAGCTCGACACGAGCGAGCGGGCATCCTGGCAAAGAGGATCGACGGATGGCTAGGATTTTCGGGCTCTCCTCCCGTGGCGAAGGGGAGGAACCTGGGCGGCCGGAGGACCGGCGGGGACGTCCTGGTCTTCCTCGACGCCGACGTGCGACTCCCCCAAGGCTTCTTCGAGGGTCTTCTGGAGGAGTTTGAGAAGAGGCGCCTGGACATCGCGTGCCCTCGGTACGTGCCCCACGGCTCCACGCTGACCATAAGGGGCGTCCACGGCTTCTTCAACCTGCTCTTCGAATCCTTCGAATAGCTGCTGCCCTCCGGCGCGGGGCACTGCATCGCGGTGCGCGCAGAGGTCTTCCGGGAGAGCCGGGGTTTCGACCCCACTCTCAAGTTCGACGACATAGAGTTGATCCGGCGCCTCGCGAAGGGCCGCCGTTTCGGTATCATCGCGCAGCGGGTATACGTCTCCGACCGGCGCTACAGGGAGCACGGCGTGCCGAAGATGTTGCTGAGTTACCTGCTCATGTCGCTCTTCTTCGCCCTCGGCAGGTACCGGTGGGCGAACCGCATCGAGTACGAGTTCGGCAGGTACGAATGAAGCGGAGGCGGATTAAGATAGTCAAGACGAAACCCGAAGGAGGCCGAAGCAAATGACGCACGCACTCACGAGTAATCCGGGGCGCGCCCTCGAACGGACCCTGGGTCTCGGCGCGGTCGCCGGGGTACGCTCCATGAGCGCGCCGGCCCTCCTGAGCCGGGCGGCGTTCCGCGGGGAAATAGAGGGCATCGAGGGCACGCCGTTCGCCTTTCTGGCTTCCCCCAGGACAGCGCGCATCCTAACTGTGCTGGCCGTCGGCGAGGCGTTGGCCGACAAGCTTCCCTTCGCGCCAGACAGGATCTCGGCTCCCGGCCTGATCGGGCGTATGGCCTCCGGCGCCCTGGTCGGAGCCGCCCTGTTCGCCGCCGCGGAGCGCCGCGCGACAATCGGAGCAGGGCTCGGCCTCCTCGCCGCGGCGGCCGCCTCCTATCCCTCCTACTACCTGCGGGTCAAGACTCAAGAGAAGTTCGGCGCACCGAACTGGGCCGTGGGCCTCGTGGAGGACGCCCTGGCCAAAGGCGCGGGCCTGCTCGCCCTGCGAAAGAGTTAGCCGCAGCCCCGGGGCGCGACACGCCGCGACCGCCGAGGCCCCCGCGCTGCTGGGCTGGCTGCTGCGGTAACCTCGGAAACCGCGTGTCATAACCGAAATATGCACCAAAATTACATAGAAGTGTGTATGGCTTATGGTGTTGTCCCGGGTAATAATAATGGCTCTGCTACTGTTTCCAGGGTCGGCGCCCTCTTTCCCACTTTTCCCACCCATCCCCGGGCGCCGGCCTCTCTCTGAGCGGTTAGCCAACCGGCCTTCGGCTATAAGAAGTTCGCGGGGGAGACCCGACAGCCGTTTAACCAGTGTCCTCGGTTGCGTCCGCCGCGCCGTTATCCAGGGCCTGGCGGATCAGGCCAGCCTGCCCCCTCGTCTTCCGCGCCCGCTCCTCGAAGCGCGCCGCCGCGTGCTCGTGCCCGCGGGCGCGGGACTCGGCGGCGAGCCTCTGGGACATCTGTGCTCCCTCCTCCAGGGTATTGAGGGCGGTCCACAGAGCGCCCTCCAGGGCCTCGGACTTCCCGGCGAGCATGCTCTCTGCGGTGTAGGCGTGGCCCACCCGGCACCGGAACCGCAGGACCTCCTCGTCCTGGATCTCCCACAACGGCCCCTCGCGCTCCGGGCAGGTAAGGCCCGAAGGGTGCCCACGCTTCGGAACAGGGCATCCGCCGCTGGCCGGTGCCGGTCTCCTTCGATCCGCGCACCAGGCGCGCCCGTCCTCAACCAACAGGGGGCGATACGGGCACAAATGGGAGCGGCATTCCGAACTTTGCTTTAAAATTGTTCTGCACGTGCTCTCACGGGTGGGAGACAGAATGAGATTTTCGGGTTCCGAGCAGAACCGCCGTGCCGCTTTCGGTCGGCGAGACGCCGAGTTCGAGCGGTTGAAGAAAGAACGTGATGAGCTCCTCATCCGCGAGCGGGCGGCTCGCGCCGAGGCCGAGGAATCCCGCGAGCGGATGCGTGAGGTTCTTGAGAGCATTGGCGATGCCTTCTTCACGCTCGACCTGCAGTGGCGCCTGACCTACCTCAACGATCGGGCGGTCAGTCTTACCGGCCGCTCCCGGGAGGAGTTGCTCGGCAAGAGCGTTTCGGAGGCGCTCCCCGAGCTAGTTGAAGGTGTGGCCTCCGCGGAGCTGATCCAGGCAGAGGAGAAGGGGAGCGCCACGGAGTTCGAGCACTACTCCTCGAGGCTCGACCGTTGGCTATCCCACCGCGTCTACCCCTCGCCAGCAGGGCTCTCCGTCTATACCACGGACATCACCGGGCGGAAGAAGGCCGAGAAGAAGCTCCGGGCGCGCGAGGAAGAGTACCGCACCAACTTCGAGCTCACGGGCGTCAGCAAGGCCCAGGCCGACCTGGAGACCGGCCGCCTTTTGCGCGTTAACCACCGGTTGTGCGAGATCACCGGGTACGAACCCGAGGAGCTGTTGGCTCGGACGTTCACTGATATCACGCACCCCGAGGACCAGGACCGCGACTACGACGGGTTCAGGCGCATGGTGCGCGGAGAAATCGACGAATACGAGACCGAAAAACGGTACTTGCGCAAGGACGGTGCGGTGGTCTGGGTACGCGTGAACGCGACTGCGATCCGCGATCTCGAGGGGCGTCCGCTGCGAACCGTAGCCACGATAGAAGACATAACCGAGCGTAAGCGAGCCGAGGAAGGGCTTAAAAAGAGGAAAGAGCTCTACCGACTAATCGCCGACAACTCGACCGACATGATCTCGAAACACACGCCTGAAGGTATCTACACCTACGCCTCGCCCGCCTGCCGCTCACTGCTCGGGTACGAGCCCGAAGAGCTCACCGGACACTCCGCCTACGAGTTCTTCCACCCTGAAGACCTGGAAGCCATAAAGAAAGCCCACTCCTCGATACTAGAACTGCCCGACACCTACACCGTCAGCTACCGAATCCGGTGCAAAGACGACTCCTACATGTGGTTCGAAACGTCCAGCCGGACGATCCGGGCCCCGGAGACGGGCGCGGTGCAGGAGATCATAGCCACCTCGCGCGACATTACCGAGCGCAAGCGGATGGAAGAAGAGAAGCTGCAGCTGGCGGAGCACATGAAGCTGCTCCTGGAATCGACCGACGAAGGCATTCACGGCATAGATCTACAAGGAGCATGTACTTTCGTCAACAGGTCCGCGGCACAGATGCTCGGTTACGATCCAGAAGAGCTTCTCGGCAAGCACATGCACGAGACTCACCATCACAGCCACGAGGACGGGTCTCCTTACCCGGTAGAAGAATGCCCGATCTACCAGACTTTTCGAGAAGAGCAGGGAGTACGGGTTGACGATGAAGTTTTTTGGCGCCGGGACGGGAGTTCTTTCCCTGTTGAATACTCGTCGTATCCTGTAGTCGAAGATGGAGTCGTCGCGGGCTCTATTGTGACCTTCATCGATATCACCGAGCGCAAGCGGGCAGAGGAAGCGCTGCGCAAGAGCGAAGAGCGGTACAAGGGCCTGTACGAGGATAACCCGTTTATGTACTTCACCGTAGATAAGCGAGGAACGGTGCTATCGGTAAACCGTTCCGGCGCCCAGCAGCTCGGTTATGCGGTCGAAGAGCTGGTTGGACATCCGGTACTCGAGCTCTTCCATGAAGAAGACAGAGAAGGCGTCTCGCGCTACCTCAGCATGTGCTTGCAGAATCTCGAACGGCCCAGCAGTTGGGAAGCACGCAAGGTCCGCAAGGACGGGAGCATACTGTGGGCCAGGGAAAACTTGCGCATCGTAGAAGGTCCCGATGGGGCTACGATCGGTCTACTCATCTGCGAGGATATTACCGAGCGTAAGCAGGCGGAGGAGCAGATAATGTGGCAGGCGCAGCTGCTCGAGCAGGTCCAGGCCGCGGTCATCGCCTCCAATCTGCAAGGCACGGTAACCCACTGGAACGAGTATGCCGAGAAGCTCTACGGCTGGTCGCGCGAGGAAGCGTTGGGCCGCAATATCGTGGGGTTAATCGCCGGCCCCGAGGAAACCGAGGTCGCCGAAGAGATCATGGAGCGACTCCGGGCAGGAGAGACATGGGAGGGTGAGTTCGTAGCCCTTCGCAAGGACGGCTCCACCTTCCTCACCCACGTCACCGATTCCTTGATCTACGATACGCAGGGACACGCAGTCGGAGTCATCGGCGTTTCGACGGACATGACCGAGCGCAAGAAGGCCGAGGAGGAGCGCGAGCGGTTACTAGCCCACGAGTGGCGGGCCCGCGCCGAGACCGAGGAGCGAAAGAGGATCAGCCGCGAGCTCCACGACCGGGTGGCCCACTCGATGGGCGTCGTACACCAGAGCTTGGAGCTCTACGAGGTCTTCAAGAAGGGCAAACCTTCGCAGGCCGAGGCAAAGATGAATCTCGCCAGGGAAACGACCCGGGAGGCCCTGGATCTCACCAGGAATATCTCCAGGGAGCTCCACAACACGGAGGCCGAAGATGGCCTCTCCGCGGCCCTCTCGAACCTCCTCAAGACGGCCGCCCCGCCGGGCCTCGAAAGCAGCATCTCTGTCGAGGGCGACGAGGGGCTCATCCCACCCCGCGTCCGCGAGCAACTATTCCTGATCCTGCGCGAGGCCGTGAGGAACGCCGTCTCACACTCAGGGGCCGGCCGGTTGGGAATCGAGGTAAAGGTCAGTCCGGAGAGGGTCGTGGGCCGCGTCGAGGACGACGGACGAGGCTTCGAAGAGACTTCCGAAGGCGACGGCGACAACGGCGTACCGGGCAGAGGACTCC
>JAIVIG010000032.1 GCA_020200675.1 Actinomycetota bacterium | reverse complement strand
CCCGCCACGGACGCTGATGTAGAAGGAAGATCGGCCATCTCTGTCTCCTACAAAATGACTATACGCGCTCCGACCCCACCCTGGCACCTGTGCGGCGCCATCCCCATTACTGTACATCCCCGTCATCTCGCGCGTCCAGCGCCTCGTCGAGCTCTTGTTTAGATAGGTCAGCGTTTGTACGGGTCCTGGCCAGCGTACGCTTGCATGTCTTCGGCGAGCAACTCCTTCTCCTCCGCGATGTACCTCTCGATCGCGCGCCTGAACTCCGGGTGGCGGAACGCGTGCGCGCTGTAGGTCAGGGACGGGAGGAAGCCGCGCGCCAGCTTGTGCTCGCCCTGCGCGCCGGCCTCGAAGAGCGCGAGGCGCCGTTCGATGGCGAACTCGATCGCCTGGTAGTAGCAGAGCTCGAAGTGCAGGTTGCGCCGCTCTTCGACGGAGCCCCAGTAGCGACCGAAGAGCGTCCGGCCCTTGAAGAAGTTGAGCGCGCCCGCGATCGGGCGTCCCGTCCCCCGGTCGCGCGCGAGGACGAGCAGGATGCGGTCGCCCATCGTCCGAAAGACCTCGGCAAAGAACGCCCCGGTGAGGTACGGGCTACCCCACTTCCTGTCGGACGTGGCGAGGTAGAACCGGTACATCGTGGCCGCGTGTTCGGGGGAGAGCTCGCTCCCGGTGAGACGTTCGATCTCCACGCCTTCGAGCTGGCGGCGCTCGCGCGCGACCTGGCGGCGACGCTTGCTCACCAGCGCATCCAGATAGTCGGAGAACGCGCCGTAGCCGCGGTTGCGCCAGTGGAACTGCACGGAGTGGCGCACCGCGAACCCGTGCTCCGCGAACTCGTCGAGCTCCTCCTCGGGAAGAAAAAGCGCGTGCGAAGAGCTGACGCGTCGCTCTTCGCCGAGCCTCCGCGCCGCGTCGAGCAAGGCGCGCATCACCGCCGCGCGGTCGGCGTCGGGCCGCACGAGGAGCTTAGGACCCGTAGCGGGCGTGAACGGCACGGCGGCGACGAGCTTCGGATAGTACGGGAGCCCGTGCTGTCGGTACGCATGTGCCCACTCCCAATCGAAGATGTACTCCCCGTAACTGTGAGTCTTGAGGTAGAGGCAGAGCGCGCCGACGACGCGTCCCAGGTCGTCCTTGCAGACGAGGTAGACCGGCGACCAGCCACTCGCGCCGCCGATGCTACCCGAACGTTCCAGCGTGCGCAAGAACTCGTAGTCGAAGAACGGGAAATCGGGCGGCTCTAGCGCGCGCCACGCCGCCAGGTCGTCTACGCTCTCGATGCCGGAGAGCCTCTCGACCCGCATCACGTCAGCGCCAGGCGTGGTGCGTCCCTAAGCGGCATCTGCTCGCCTTGAGATCGGTTCGAAAACGCCGCTTTGGTGTGAGTGGCGTGCTATCTCCGTTTCCTGTTCTTCTTCCGGGAGGCTTTTGACTGCTTGCGTTTGGCCTTCCTCGCGACCTTGTCGGAGTTACTGGCCTCAGGCGCGTAGCGCCCCGGCTCGTCGTGTTCCGGCTCGTCGGACGTCGGGGGGTCGAACGCGAAATAGTAAGGTCGCGGGGTTTCTCTGGACGTCTTTAGGCCCAATTCCACCTGCACGTCCTCCCAGTCGCCCCGGATCAAAAGATCGACGCTGTCGGCAGCGAAGGCTCGTTCCATCAGGGAGGCCATCCCCACCGCCCCAAGGTCGATCAGGTAGTTGATCAGGAACCCGTTCAGGATAGGATCGCTCTGTGGAAACCTCTCCAGTTGCCGGCTCAGGACCGCGACACACTTTATGCGAGCGGACGGGTCCCGGACAGCGACACGCTCGAGACTATGGGCCGCCGTAACGCGCGCCCACAGCTCATGCGACGCATCGGCGAGGTACCGCTCGAGAGCGGGGATGGCTGCCCGGCCGATCATGCCGTAGACCTCGGGAAGCTCTTCGCCAGCCCAGTCGTTACCTTCTTCTACCTCCTGGAACAGTTCGAGCAGCGGCTCGCTGGCTATAGTCGCCCGCAGCTGCCCGAGCGCGCGCCAGGCATGGACCGGCGCCCAGACCTCGAGGCTCTCCGGATCAGCCCAGTTGAGATCCTCGTCCGTAGCCATCCGGATGAGTTCGGAGACGTGCTCCGGCCCCAGGCCCACCAGATCGGGGTAATCCGGCCACCCGCGAAAGTCGCGACAGTCCCCAAAGGTCAGCAACTCGGACACGGGGGAAGAATAATTCGTACTCATAGCAACCTTTTTCGGGTATTGTACTCGACTAACTTCATGCTTCCCGATCCTGCTCCATTATCTCGATTTGTCTGCAGCACGATGTCGTGCTGCCTCTTAGCCGCCCCCTCTACTCCCCGCTTGCCACGTTCTGAAGTAGTCGTTTTTGAATGCGTCGAGCATTTTATTGGCGGCTCCCCTGGCGAAAGTGTAGTTGAGCGTTGCTCCAAAAGCGCCGCCAACCAGCGGAATGAATTTGGCTGCTTGCTTAGTGGTAATTTTGGCTCCGAGCTTTTCGGCTACGATTAGTATGAACTTGAGTATGTAATTGCTGCGGGCACCACTTTTCCCAGCTTTGCTTGCAGCATGAAGGAGTTGCTGCTTTAGCGCTGCTCGCGCCGCCGTATCGAAACCGAGGGCAAGAAGGTAGATCTCTTCCGTTCTTTCACGCTGCAGCGGGTTTCTGGGATCGAAGCCGTTGAGGATAGCAAGCCGCTGGCAGAGCCAGTACAGTTGTGCTGCCATGTGAGCAACGTCTATGCCCCCTAAAGCTACAGCCGTCGGAACCCCTCCAACTCCGGACGTGGCCCCGCTAGCGGCGCTGAACCGTGCCGCTCGTCGTGTGTACTGGCGCATCAGATCCTCGATGCGCCAATAGTTGTGTGCTTGTCCCCTGAAATCCTCGACCTTCATTACCTCTAAACCCGCTGCACGAGCATCCTTGAATACCCCTTCTGGATCAACGTCGAGTACGATCTCTTTGAGCTTCTTTGCCAGGCTCTTATCATCCGGTTCTGCCATGCAGCCCCGCGCTCCTTCTCTTGAGTTAGAGTGTAAGAGAGTTGAGCACTCCCTACGTCCCCGTCATCTTCTTGGCATCTAGCGCCTCATCAAGCTCTTCTTCTGAGAGGTCGGTCTGCTCGCGGGCTACCTCGCGAATGGTCTGACCAGTTTTGAAGGCTTCTTTGGAGATCTCTGCGGCCTTGTCGTAGCCGACCTCGGGGGCGAGGGCGGTAGCGAGCATGAGGCCGTTCTCGACGAGCTCGGGGCCACGCTCCGTCGCTTCGAGGCCCGCAACAGTCTGGTCAGCCAGGTTGGCGGCGGCGCTGCCGAGGAGGTCGATGGACTGCAAGAGGTTGTAGGCGATGAGCGGGAGCATGGTGTTGAGCTCGAAGTTTCCGCCCTGGCCGGCGAGGGCTATGGTGGTGTCGTTGCCGATGACCTGCGCCGTGACCATCATGGCGCTCTCGGCGATGACGGGGTTGACTTTGCCAGGCATAATGGAGGAGCCGGGTTGGACCTCGGGGAGGGCTATCTCCGCCAGGTTCGCCCGTGGCCCGGCCCCGAGCCAGCGGATATCGTTGGCTATCTTCATGAGGCTGACCGCGACGGTCTTCAAAGCGCCGCTGGTGAAGACTGTCCCATCCATGGCGCTCTGGGCCTGGAAGTGGTTTTCGGTCTCACGCACCTCGACGCCGAAGCGCTCGGAGAGCTTCTCGCACACCTTGCTAGCGAACTCGGAGTGGGTGTTGACGCCAGTGCCGACGGCCGTGCCGCCCAGAGCGACCTCGGTGAGGTCTTCCCGGGTCTTCTTTACGCGCTGTATGCCGCGCTCTATCTGGCCCGCGTAGCCGGTGAACTCCTGGCCCAGACGGATCGGGGTGGCGTCCTGCAGGTGCGTCCGGCCGGTCTTTACGACGTTGTCGAACTCCCGGGACTTCTCTTCGAGCGCCCCCTGGAGCTTCTCCAGCGCCGGAATCAGGTCTTCTTGGATGGAGATGAGGGCGGAGAGGTGGATGGCGGTCGGGATGACGTCGTTAGAGGACTGGCCCATGTTGACGTGGTCGTTGGGGTGGACGGGCTCCTTGGAGCCGAGCTCTCCACCCTTGATCTGGATGGCCCGGTTGGAGATGACCTCGTTGGCGTTCATGTTGGTCGAGGTGCCGGAGCCAGTCTGGAAGACGTCGACGACGAACTGGTTGTCGTGAACGCCGTCCACTACCTCTTCGGCGGCCTCCACGATCGCGTCCTTTACCTCCTCGTCGAGGAGACCTAGCTCGTGGTTGACGTTCGCGGCCTCGAGCTTTATTGCCCCGAGGGCCTGCACGAACCGGCGCGGCTTGCGCAGTTCGCTGACGGGAAAGTTGTCCAGCGCCCGTCTGGTCTGGGCGCCGAAGAGGGCGTCGCGCGGGACCTCGACCTCCCCCATCGAGTCGCGCTCTTTACGGTGCGGGGTTTCGTGCGTCGTCTCTTGCTGGGTCATGTGTTTGGCCTCCTATCGAAGCGTGTACGCTCGCATCATATAATTACCCCCGTAGAAGAGATTATACGAGAGGGTGGTCTTTTGGATTCTCCACAGCATCCGCTTACGTACGCGCTCAAGGAGTGGGCGGTCGCGGTCGAGGCACTAGAGCGCGGCGAGACGGCGCTCGTGGTGCGCAAGGGCGGCATCCGGGAGAAGGCGTTCGCCGTCCCCAAGACGCGCTTCCTCTTCTTCAAGGGCTACGAGCACCAGAAGCCGGAGCAGCTCAAGTCCGCTTACCACGACCTGCTGCGGTCCATCCCGGACAGGCGGGACGACGGGCCGGTGATCTTTACCTCCTTCGCCGAGGTGTACGGGGCCTACGAGGTCTCGGAAGCCGAGGAGCTCGAGGAGCTCGACGCGCATCACGTCTGGACGCACGAGTACGCCGAGAGCCGCCTGAAGTGGCGCCCGAAGAAGCCCCTGACGGTGCTGGTTCTGAGGACCTACCTGCTGCCGGAGCCGGTCGAGATCGAGTACCGGGAGTCGTACGGTGGATGCAAGAGCTGGATCGAGCTGGAAGAAGCCATCCCGACCGCGGGATCGCGTCCCGCGGTCGGAGATCCGGCCTTCGAAGAGCTCGTGAGGCCCGTCCTCGGCGTGCTCGAGGGTCTCGCGCCCGCGCCGGTGGGCCGCTAGGAGAGGGGGCACCTTGGGCGCCGGCGCTATACCCATTATCCTGACCTTCGCGCTGTTGCTCGTCGCCTGGCAGGTGGTCTTCACGTCCAACAGGGATCTGGTGAGAGCCCGAGCATGGGGGGAGCTGGCGCGCCGATTGCTCCCGTTCGCGGCGATCACCGTCATGGCGGCGAGCCTGCCGCTGGTGCAGGGTCCGCAGGTATGGTGGCTACCGTACGCGTGGGCGCTCGTTTTCGGCGCCGTTCTGGTCGCCGCGAACTTTCTCTCCATGCCCCTCGACGAGCGCCGGGCGACCCGGGCATTTCGCTCGGGAGATTACGTGGGTGCCGCGGCCCTTTACCGCAAGCTCGTCGAAAGACGGCCCCTCGCCCGCTACTGGGCCTTTCTCGGGGCGGCTCTAGGGGCCGGGGAGCACCACGAGGAGGGCGTGGACGCCTCGACAAAGGCCGTCGAGCTCGACCCGAAGTACGGGCTCGCATACTACAACCGAGCCCTGATCCTTCAACGCCTGGGCCGCAGCAGCCGGGCGACGAAGGACCTGAAGAGGGCCCTCGAAGCGGACCTCCCTCGCCGCTTCAGGACCGCGGCCAGGAGGGCTCTCGAGGAGTCCTAGCGTGATATGAGCTTCTTCTACGCAACGCTCGGCGCCCTGGCAATACTCGCCGGTTTCCTGTTCGCCGTCGGCCGGCAGAACCGGGATCTCTTGCGCGTCCGGGCCTACGGAGAGTTCCTGGTCCGGCTTCTCCCGCTCCTCACGGCCGGCATCCTCGTCCTGGGGCTACCGTTCGTCATGGACCTGACGATCGAGGGAAACGCGCTCCTCGTCCTCCTCGTCTACCTCGGCGGCGCCGTCGTCCTGACGGTCATGATGGCCCGCCTCGTGGCCCCCGAGGAGAAGCGGGCCGGGAATCTCTTCAGGAGCGAGGAATACGAGGGAGCCGCCGCCATCTACGAGCGGCTCATCGCCTACCGCCCCCTCCCCCGCTACTATTCGGCCCTCGCCGCGAGCCTCGACGCCTCCGGCGATCCACGCGCGGCACTCGAAGCCGCCGACACGGCAATAAAGCTAGATCCGAAGCTCGGCATCGCCTACTACAACCGCGCCTCCGCGCTGGCGGCCCTCGGCGAGCTCACGCGGGCCCGCGAAGACTTGCAGACCATCCCCAGGATCGACTCGAACCGCCGCCTGCGCCGGGCCGCCGAAGAAGCCCTGAAAACCCTGGATAAGGGCTAGAGCCTTTACCGATCGTCACTCATCCGTCTCGCCCTCGAAGATCGCGAACGCCGCGCCCTGGGGATCTCGTACTACCGAGATCCGGCCTCCGGGTACGTCGAACGGTCCGACCAGCGTGTCGCCGCCCAGCTCTCGCACCTTCGCGACGGCGCCGTCGCACGAGACAACCGTGAAATAGGGGAGCCAGTGGGGTGGCGCATCGCCGTGCTGCTCCGTCATCGGCATGATGCCGCCGTTCGCGGAACCGGCGTTCCGGATCGTCACGTAGACCAGCTTCCCGTCGTCCTCTACGGGCTCCGTCTCCCAGCCGAAGAGCCCGGCGTAGAAGGTGCTCGCCGCCTCGGGGTCACGGCTCTGGAGCTCGTTCCAGGTCAGGCAGCCGGGATCGTTGACCCGGCGAGCACCGATGTGCACCCGTGGTTGCCAGACGCAGAGCACGGCGCCGCTCGGATCGGCGAATACCGCCATGCGGCCGGCCTCCATCACATCGAAGGGCTCCTCGAACACATTGGCGCCCAGTTGCCTCGCCTTCGCAGCGGTCTCGTCAGCGCTCATGACGGTGACGTAATTGTTCCAGTGCCCAGGCTGCTCGTCTTGCTGGACGATCGCTGCTACCACGTCGCCCTGAACCTGGCACATTGTGTAAACGCCACCACCTGGGATCTCGTTGTCCTCGAACTCCCAGCCGAACAGCTCGCCGTAGAAGACCTTGGCACCGTCGGCGTCGCTCGTCGACAGATCCACCCAGCAGAAGGTCCCCGGCTCGTAACGTTTCCTCTCGCCCATCCATCTCTCCTTCCCCGCTTCTTCCGATCGGCAAAAAGGCCGTGTCGTAAGTCTACGGAGACGTTCCCGCTTCCCAAGTAGCAAAGGCTCACTGTGGAGGGTTGCCGTGCGCCGGACGGGAAGATCGAGGGGTAATCAGTGAGGCAATTACCTTCTTGCCTTACAGAATCGGAAGCCGACCGGTCAGTCACTTGAAAGCTCGACCGTAAGTTTTCCCGAGAGCCTATCAACCCTCGTGAGCTTCATTGATCTACGTCGGAACCAGAGAGCTTGACGACGTGGATGATCCATCTATTGTGTTCCGAAGAGTGAAGAGGCTTACCAATCGTTGCATAATGGGCGCAACCTCGCCGGTCGGCAGATCTGCCTGCAAGTACGATTGGTTGAATTCCAATGCCATGAGGCAAGGTAAGGATCGGTATCTCTCTAACCATAGACGACGAAGCGTCTCGTCCCTTGCCGCGCTCTTTGAAGTTTACTCCCCTAACCAGCAACGTTGTAACGCTAGCCTGTTGAGAGTTTGCTCACTTTGAGAGTTCGCTTACTAGGTGCTAGGTTACAGGAGTATTAAAGTTTTTCCAAAGGTAACCCGATAATTAGGTAGAAGTCGAGGGTGTAGGTATAGCAGACGAGGCCGTACCTCAATAAACAGAGGGTAGAACGAACGAGTTGTTTCGATCGGTAGGACGATGAGGTTCCTGTAACACCAGGACCGGAGGCTAGTTGGGCGAACGAAGTAAATCCCGCTTAGTAGCGTTCTTGACGCCGCCCAGGTATCTGCTTGAGCGGGTGCGCTGGATCTTCCTGCTCTCCGCCCTCGTGATGGTCGCAATCCCGGTACCGATGATCTTGAGCCGCAACGCCGTCGGACGGCCGCTACAGGCGTTGGCGATCGCGAGCCTCTTGTGGCTCTGCTGGTGGTGGATCCGTGGATACAAGCGTGCAAACTTTCCACCTCTCTGGTACGTCCCCGAAGGTATAGCAGTTTGTGCAGCTGTTGTAGCTGTCGGTAATCCACTATATGCCCTAGGCTTGGTCTACACCGGCCTCATGTTCCGCTCGCTCTACGGCACGCGCCGTAGTGTAGTGGCTACACTGCTAATCTACCTGGTAGCTTTCTGTGGTGCGGTAGTAATCTCAACGTCGTTGACGAACGCAGACCAATCTTTCGTAGATGCTCTGCCTCAGGTGCCCGGGCTGCCTCTGATGGCGGCTCTACTGCACATTATGACTACGAGCATTGCGCGGCACGAGCGAGCTACATTTCGCGAGAAAACCCTGAGGGAGGCCGGGGCCAAGCTTGTGTCAGCGTTGGACCGAGAGAGCATCTACCAGGCGACCCTCGACGCGGCCCTCGAACTCGTAGAGGGTACTCCAGAAGTCCGGGT
Organism: Actinomycetota bacterium; assembly: GCA_020200675.1. Classification (GTDB taxonomy): domain Bacteria; phylum Actinomycetota; class Rubrobacteria; order Rubrobacterales; family Rubrobacteraceae; genus Rubrobacter_F. The sequence continues at coordinate 317 of JAIVIG010000032.1, read as the reverse complement.
TGGCTTCGCGAGGGGCTCGGAAGAGGGAATGACGGTAGTAGCCTCGGCCGGATACCGCGCGGCAGAGATCAGGGGCGACCGTTTCTACGTGCATACCCTTCCCGAGCCTCTTCGCGATCGCCTTCTCCAAAAGCAGCCGGTCGAAGTGGAGCGTCCCGAATCCTCCGACCTACGCAAGGCTTTGGGTCTCGCCTCCAGGGTCAGGCCCTTCTTTGTCACCCCACTGTTAGTCGGGGATGAGCTTAGTACTACAACCGCACATCAACAGATGTACGCTGTCTCGCGTCGGCGGTGAACGAGGAGCGAGCATGATGAAC
>JAIVIG010000230.1 GCA_020200675.1 Actinomycetota bacterium | reverse complement strand
GGAGAAGAGTGAGCCGGTAGACCACGAAGACGCGCCGGCGGCCGGCGGCTACTCCGCTCCCCGCCCGGACGCCCTCTGGACGAGGATGGACCGCGCCAGGGGCTCGCCGAGCGGGTGGACGCTCTCATCCTCGCCCTCGACGGTGACGACCCCGGCCACGTCACGTACCTCCTTGACCTTTAGCAGCCTACCGGGGACGAGGTCGTGCCCGCCAAGGTAGGCCAGCGCCTCGGCGTCCTCGCGCCGGATCCGGGCGATCCGCACCAGATCGCCCACCGCAACCTCGCTCAGGGGTACCAGGTCCTCCGGGACCAGCGTGCCGTCCTTGCCCGGGATCGGGGAGCCGTGCGGGTCGCGGTCGGGGTGCCCCAACAGCTCCGCCAACCGCTCGGTGAACCCGTCGGAGACGGCGTGCTCCAGCCTCTCGGCCTCCTCGTGCACCTCCTCCCAGCCGTAGCCCAAATACTCGATGAGGAAGGCCTCGATCAGCCGGTGGCGGCGCAAGAGCTTGAGGGCCTCTGCCTCGCCCCGCTCGGTGAGCGAGACCCCGCGGTAGGGCTCGTGCCTGACCAGGCCCATCCCCTGCAAACGCCCCAGCATCCTGGTCACCGAACCCGGGGCTACCGACAGCCGCTCCGAGACGCCCGTCGTCGTGACCTTCCCAGAGCCCGCGAGCTCCCAGATGGCCTTGAGGTAGTCCCCGACGGAGGTCGAGAGCGGCTTGCTTTTCCCGATGCCTTCCATCGCTTCCAGGAAATTCTATCCGACAATGCTGCCTCCGGACGCGCAACCTGGACGACGGAAACAAGATAGGGAGATTTGCTCCCGCAACCTTTCAGCCCGACAATGGTTGATGTGGGATCCGGGACCCGGGAAACCGGGACTCGGCTAGAATCTCCCCGGTGCTGAGGATCGTGCATATCTCGGATCTCCATTTCGGGTGGCCCGCGGTGGCCGAGCGGTTGGATTCTCTGAGACAAGAGGTTCTAAACCTCAAACCCTACACGTCGCCTCCCCGGGCGACACCGACTCCCAGATACCAGGGGTATGGGAACGCCTCAGCCACGTGCAGGCTCCGGGCTACCCTGGACGAAGACCGAGCACGCCAGAGGTCCTCCGAGCGCGTGGGAGATCCCGTACTCGTCTCGGACGGTGACGACGCCGTCCAGGGTGCGGACTTCGGTCACTTCCAGCTCCCGACCGGGGACCAGGCCGCGTTCCCACAGGTAGGCCAACCTCGAGGCACTATCGTCGCTCACCCGGCGGATGCGGAGGCGTTGCCCGGCCTCCGCATCGCTGAGAAGATAAAAGTTCTCCGGCGGCAGGGTGCCATCGGCTTTCGGGATCGGGTGTCCGTGGGAGTCGTACAGCGGATGTCCCAGAAGCTCCGCCAGGCGCTCCGTGAACCTCTCCGAGGTAACGTACCCATCCCTCCGCGTTTCTTCGCGCGCCTCCCCAGGTATGCGCCGACCGAAGACGAAAGGGACTGATGTTGTGTTAGATCGGTCATCGGCAAACCCTGTCGAAGGAGCAACGGCTCTAGGCCAGGAAGACCTTCCCCTCCTTGATCTCTATGTCCATCTCCGGCAAAGGCGTCTGTGCCGGACCAGTTACGACAGCGGCGCTTTTTGCCGGGTCGAAGACCGACCCGTGGCACGGGCAGGCGAGCTTGCCGTCCTTGTAGGCGACCGTGCAAGCCTGGTGGGTGCAGACCGCCGAGTACGCCGCGAACTCCCCGCTCTGCAGGCGTACCAGGATGCCGGCCTGCCCCGTGTCGGCGTTGGTGAAAGGGAGGGCGGTGCCCGGCGCGAGCTCGGACCCTTTCGCTATGGCCTCCCCCTCGCCGACCTCGGGCGCGTCGGCGGCCGCCGTCGGGCTTCCCTGCGTCTCGGAAGAGCCGATCTCTACGCCGCAGCCAGCCGCCATCGAAGCCCCTACAGAGCCCAGACCGAGAACGGCGCCTAGGCGGATGAGCCGCCTCCTCGAGATAACCTTCTCGCCCAAAGCCGGTTCGTCCTTTCTACGCTTTAAACCAAGAGTCCCGTCGCGTACATGATGGCTATCCCGGCCGTTAGGCCCAGCAGGTTGTAACCCGAGAGCGAGGCCGAGAGCGAGGGAGCCTTGCCCTCGCCGACGGAATCCTTCAGGACGATCTTCCCCACCTCGTAGATGACCTGGAGTATGGCCCCGGCCCCGACGGCCAGGAACACGGTCGCCGCGAGGGGAGAGTAGGCGAATCCCCCGAGCAGGGTCCCCAGGATGGCCGGAAATCCGGCGAGCAGCGCCAGCCCGGCGAAGTGCGCGAGGTGCGGCCTTTTCTCCTTCAAGATGGGCGCGGCGATGCCGACCCCCTCGGTGATGTTGTGCAGGGTGAAGCCTATGACCAGGAAGGTCCCCAGGGCCGTCTCCCCCAAGGCGAACGCCGCCCCGATCGCCAGCCCTTCTCCCAGGTTGTGCAGTCCTATCCCGAAGGATATGCGGTAGGAGGTTTCGAGCCGGCTCCCGCTCTCCGCTCCGCCCCGGAATCGCCGGAACAGGCGGTCGGTGCTCAGGAGCGCGAGGAGCGTCAGCAGGGTCACCAGGATCACCAGCGGGATCCCGGAGAAGACGCCCGGTAACTCGCCGGCGACTTCTATAGCCTCCCCCAGCGTGTCCACTATCAGGAACAGGAGCAGCCCTACGGTCAGGGCCAGGATGGCGTTCATGCCCGCCCCGCCGAGGCGCCGGAGGAACGGGTACCACAGCAGCCCGAGGCCCACCGGCACTATGCCGACGTAGAAACCGATGAGCGCGTAGCCGAAGAGGGTCTCCGACGAGAAGCTCGGCGTGAGGAGCGCCACGGGCACCTCCGCGTCGAAGGTGGTCCCGGTGCTCGTGATGAGGGTGATCCCATACGCCTCGCCCTCCACCCACGTGTAGGGGATGGTTATCTCGGTCGAGCCCAGGGGCGGGATCGTGTTCCCCGATTCTATCCGGAACCCCGTCAACGCGTCGTTCACGTTGACCTGGGCCACCGTCACGGGGTCGGGGCCGCCGTTCGTGACGGGCACCACGAACTCGTTCTCCGTAGGCAGGGTCACGCGCCCGAAGGTCAGGTCCTCCACGGGAGGAGCGTCTTGCCTGTTTACCCCCGCCCCGTTGAGCACGATGAAGGCCAGCAAGACCCCCAAACCCAGGAGCGGCAGGAGCCCCAAAAGCACCCAGCCCGGCCCACGTCCCTCACGCTTCATCTCTGCTGCTCCTCCTCTTTCCATCCCTTACTCCTCCACCTCGAAGAACCCCAGCCAGCCGAGCTCGGCGAACTCGTTGACGTGGGCGTGGAACATGAAAAGCCCGGGGCGGTCGTAGGTGAACTCCATGATCCCTCGCTCCCCCTGGGCCAGCATCTTCGTGTCTGTGAACTCCGTGGGCTCGAGCTTCGTCCCCGTGGGGTAGTAGTCGAAAAAGTTCGCGTGCATGTGCATGCTGTTTATGAGGTCGAACTCCGTGAGGTTGAGCAGGTACACCCGATTCAACCTCCCCTGCTTTATCTTCACGGGGTGGCGCTGGTAGTGGAAGGCCACCCCGTTTACGGTGTAGACCTCGTTCTCGGTGTCGAAGTTGGTGTCGAAGCCGTTCATGACCATCACCATCTCGTCGGCGGGCGGGCGCCCCTCCTTGGGGTCGATGATGAAGACCCCGTAGAGCCCCTTCTCGATGTGTTTCCTCAAGGGCGTGGTGTGGCAGTGGTAGAGGTGCATCCCGAACGGCTCGG
>JAIVIG010000301.1 GCA_020200675.1 Actinomycetota bacterium | reverse complement strand
GCCCTGGTCGTCCTGGACCGTCAACTGCTCGAGCTGAGCATCGAAGTCTTCGGTGCTGAGGGTGCCGGAGTCGTGTTGACGTTTGAGTTCGGCGTAGCGGCGGTCTACTTCGTGGAAGTCCATCTCGCGCTCAATATAGCTAGTCTGCGACGAGGTGTCTAGAGGTTTCCCCTGATTTGTCTAGAGGCCGAGGAAAGGCTTGTTTCTCTTCCAGACGAGCCAGGCGATGGAGAGGATCCAGAGCCCGATGATGGCCGAGTAGGCCGGGAAGATCTGGCGATAGTATTCTGGAGTGTCGCCGGTCTCTATAACCGGGATCGACTCGTCCCGGGGCAGACCGGACGCCTCCAACCCGCTCTGGGTGGTGTCGTGGAAGATCACGGTACCTACCGTGGCGAGCTTGCCGCGCCATACCTGCTCACCGCTCTGCGCCAGGTCCGGCTTGGTGGTCTGTTGGATGAGGAGGTTCTCCCCCGTCTCTTCGAGGCCGAAGTAGTAGTAGGAGACCTCGTAGCGAGCGGAGATGCCTATCCGGGGCTGCCCGGTGTCGGGGTTCGTGCCGAAGTCCGGGGTACCCGTGACCTCCACGTAGTCCCCGAGCTCCGTGCCCGACGGCAGCTCGCCGCGGTTGAGCTGTTCGACGCTCAGGATGGTCGGCTCGCTTTGTAGGCCGTAGGAGAAGTTGGCCGCGGTGGTCGAGGCGCCGAAGGTGAAGACCATAACCACGAAGAGGCGCACGAGGAGCCAGGCGTTGCGTCTGACCCAGGCTCCGAGCCCCGGCTCCCGGTAGTGCTCGTCGGGGGGACGAGCGTCTTGGTCCGGGAGTTTTTGCTGGTTTCGGGTGTCCATCGCGGTTATTTTAGACGTTTGCGGGGAACGATATAGGCGTTCTTTCACAGCGGCCTTCCAGCGGCGAGCGAATAATGTGAAAGCGATACCGGCGAGGCATGAATGGGGCTGGTGAGCCGGAACGCGAAAGAGTATGCTGGTGAGCGGCAGGAAGGGCGCCGGGAACCAGCCCGGATGACCGGAGATCCTCCGTGGAGGTAGCGGCTTGGAGAGAGGACGGGAGGTACCGGAGGCAGGCTCCAGCGGGACCAACCCGACGGAGCAGAGGACCGAGTACACCGTGGTAGGGATCGTGGAAGACGGCGCCGCGCTCAACCGGGCGGTCCGGGAGATCCGGGACCTCGGCGTGGGTAGGGAAGACCTCATGGTCCTCCTCAAGCGCCAGGACCCCGACGAGCCCGAGCCGTTCCCGGAGGGGACGCTATACATCGTGGTCCCCGACGACAGCCGGGGTTTGGAGGTGCCGGTCGGGTTCGCGGTCGCCTTTCTCGTCCTGGGGCTGTTCTTCGCGATCGTCGTTCCCTCGATAGGGGTGCCGACGTTCCTGGTCTTCATCTCGCTGGCGGCGGTACTTCTGGCCGGTTCGTTCACGAGGGTGGGCGCAGTGCCGATACTCACGGACATGCAGGCCCCCAGGGAAGAGGCGGGCGCCTGGAACGACCAGTTCGAGATGGGGAAGGTTTTGATCTTCGCGATGACCGGGGAGCGGCGGCTTATAAGGCCGATCCGGGAGATAATGCAGGCCAACGGGGTCTCCGATGCCTCCTATTACATAATAGACGGGCGGCTCGAGCCCCGGGCGGTGGGAGAGGCCGTGATGCACCGGGCGGGCCCTCACGAGCAGGAGTCCGTAATTGGCGCTCAAGGCAGCTAGAAGGAGTTTGATAGAGGGTGAGTAGTACGGTTACCACTTACGCGGACCTCCACTTCCTGCTGGCCCAACTGGACCTCTCGAACTTTACGTTCCCCGGTGGTGTCAGGGGCTTCACGGGCTTCACGATGCTCGTCCACATATTCTTCGCGGAGTTGTTCGTGGGCTTCGCGATAGCCGCCCCGGTCTTGCAAGCCTGGGGCGCGCGCACTGGGAGCCCCCGGATGGATCGCCTCGCCCACTCGATGGTTCGCTTCAACGTTCTTACCTTCTCGTCCGGCGCCACGTTCGCGGTCCTTTTCCTGGTCTTGCTCGTCGGGTTCTATCCGCAGGTCACGGCGGCGCTCTTCACGCACTTCTTCTACCTTACCGCCATTGCGATGGCCTCGATGATCCTCGCGCTTTGGGGGATGTACTCCTACTACTACAAGTGGGACCGCTACAGCATCCTCAGCAAACGACGGCATGCGTTCCTGGGGTTCACGATGGGGGCGTTCATCTGGATCTGGATGGTCATTATGACCGGCATCGATACGTTCATGACCACCGGCGGCGGCCCCAACGCCACGCCGATAAGCGAGGGCAACGTTAGCTCTTTCGGGGCGGCGCTTTCGGGGATCTTCAACCCGATGTTCGTCGAGATGGTCGTGCACCGCACCTTCGCCAACCTCTCATGGCCGGCCTTCGCCCTCGCCGCGTGGGCCGCTGTTATGTACATACGGTCGAAAACCGAGGAGGACAGGGCCTTCTACGACTGGTCTACCTCGGTCGGGCTGACCTGGGGTACCGGTTTCCTGCTCTTGCAGCCGTTCTCGGGCTTCTTTATCACCTACGCGATGAGCTCCTCGGGATCTTACGAGCGTCTCGTAGGCGAGGGTGGCGGCAGCACCCCCACCTCGCAACTTCTGTACGTGAACCTGATAATGGTCGTCTTGCTCTTCGTGTTGTCGAACGTCGCGATGTACATAGGAGCGGGGAGGCACCCGGACAACTTGGGCCGGCGGCCCATACAGTTCTTCGCGCTCATCGCGGCGGCGGCGGGGCTGTGTTCGCTGTTTGCCAACTTCGACCACGGCACACCGCTCTTCTGGCTGCGCTACATCGCGCTGCTGGTGATGATCCTGGCGACGTTGGGAGCGTTCGTGACGTACTTGCGAGGCCGGATGCGTTTCAGGTACGGCAGCCCGGGCGTGGCCTACCGGGTCGTGCTGCTCTCGCTGGGGGTGCTCGCGGCCACGACGGCGCTCAGTATGGGCCTGATGAAGTCCAATTCCAGGGTTCCGTACACGGTGTACAATCAACCCGAATTCACGGTCGAGGCCGAGCAGCCACCGAGCAGTTTCGGCAGGTAGGTTCCGAGGATTCTTAGAAGGGACGCGTAGGTTGGCAGAGCTGCAGAAAGACCCCATGACCCGCGGGGACTTCCTGGGTTTCGGGATCCTCGGGACTATCGTCGGTGCCATACTAACCATACCTCCGGCGGCGTTCGTTCTTGGTCCTCTTATCGACAGCGACATTAGGGGGCAGTCGGACATACCTTCGGGTCCCGACGATTGGTTCGAGGTCGCTTCGATAAGCGAGGTGTCGGAGAGTGAGCCGAAGGTCTTCACGGTCGACTTTCCGGTCGAGCAGGTCTACGGCAAACCGGAGATCCAGGAGGAGAGCAAGACCTCCAGCGAGGAGTTCGTGGTGCCGAGCGCCATCTGGCTCTCGTGGGAGCACGAGATCAACGCGGACGGCACGTACGGGCAGAGCCTGCGTCCCTCCTTTCTGGACGAGAAGAGCGACGGGTTCTCCGAGTCCGAGATCGAAGAGATCCAGAACGGCCTCAACGTACTCTCCAGTTCCTGCGCGCACCTGGGATGCCCGGTACGCTGGCTCGTGAGGGAGGGAGAGGGGGAGTTCCTCTGCCCGTGTCACGGGGGGATCTACAACATCAACGGCGAGTACGTCGCGGGGCCGCCGCCGCGGGACATGTACAGCTACGACTTCGAGGTCCGCGAGGACGGCAGCGTGTACGTCAGGCACGAGTTCGATACCGGGGGCCCAAACGGGCCCCAAGAGCCCTACGTGATCTAGGGAGGGAGACGGCATGATAGGCAGGATCAGATCCCAGGCGTTCGAGACCAGCAAGTTCCTGACGGACTGGATGGAACACCGCACCGGGATCGTCACCCTGATGGAGCACTTCCTGTTCGAGCCGGTCCCGAAGAGGGGAGCCTGGCTCTACACGCTGGGGAGCGCGACGCTCTTCTGCATCTCGCTCCAGTTCCTGACCGGCATCCTGCTGCTCTTCTACTACGTGCCGACGACCGACCACGCGTGGAACTCGATCTACTACATCATGAACGAGGCGTACTTCGGTACCCTCATCCGGGGCATCCACTACTGGTCGGCCAACTTCCTCCTGGTGGTGATCGGGCTGCACATGGCCCGCACTTTCTTCTGCGGAGCTTACAAAGCCCCCCGGGAACTCAACTGGGTCGTCGGCGTGATATTGCTCCTCCTGGTCATCGTGCTGGCGTTCACTGGCTACCTCTTGAGGTGGGACCAGGATGGCTTCTGGGCCTCCGTGGTGGGGATGAAGATCGGCTCCTACTCGCCGTTCGTCGGGGGACAGACGATCCGCTTCCTCATGGGCGGGGATGTGATCGGTCCGTCGACGCTCTCTCGCTTCTTCGCAATACACGTGTGGCTGTTGCCGGCGGTGCTCGCGCCTTTCATCGGTATACATCTGTACCTGCTCCGCAAGCACGGAGAGTTCGGGAGCGAGTTCGAGTACGCCGACAGGTTGGCGAAGCTGCACGAGCGGGAGCGCCTGGAGTCTTATGAGCAGTACGAGGAGGACGAGGGCGAGCCTTTCACAGGACGTCGCGATCGGGCCGACCGGGAGTAAGAGCGTTTACCATGGGCGAGGGCGCGTTACTGCTATTATGCGGGCGCGAGTTTTATAGAAGAGAGGTGTAGAGGTGTACACAGCAACAGGACAGGCCAAGCCTCTCGAAGAAGAGGTAATCACCGAAGAGAACGTCTACGAACGCCCGGACGAGACCATGGGGTTCTTCCCAGGACAGGTGCTCCGCGACCTGTTTGTCATGACGCTTATCCTCCTGGCCTGCTGCGTACTCTCGTACGTCTCGCCAGCGCCGCTCACCGAGCCTGCTGACCCGGCGACGACATCTTATGTGCCCAGGCCGGAGTGGTTCTTCTTCTTCTACGAGCAGATGCTGATGTTCTTCCCCGGGTATGCCCTGATCGGGTTCGGGGCCGTGGTCATACCGACGATCTTCGTGATCCTGCTCTTCGCGGTGCCGTGGATGGACCGGGGGCCTAACTACAGCCCCTTGCAGCGGCCCTTCGCGACCATCATAGGTCTCCTGGTCGTCGTCACCGTCGTGCTCAACATGCTCCTGGCTCTCAGCCGGATCATCAACTTCCCGGGTCAGTAGAGAGGGAGGTGACGGATGCCGATAGGTGATATCGGAGTCCCGATAATCGGCAAGAACGTAGTCATCGCCGTTCTTGTCCAGACGCACATACTCTTTGCCACGTTCATTATCGGGGCGGTCCTCATCGCCGCGACGAGCGAGTACCTGGGCGTGGTCACCAAGCAGCCGAGGTACGAGCGCTTCGCCCGCAACCTGGCCCGCTTCGTGGTGCTGCTCTTCGCTTCGGGGGCGGCGCTGGCGATCACGTTCGTGCTCTCGCTGATAACGCTCTTTCCGATCTTTTTCTCTTACCTGCAGAACATCTTCTTCTGGGTGTTCCTGGTCGAGGCGTTCATGTTCCTGGGTCAGATCGTCATCGTCTACGCCTGGTACAACGTGTGGGACAAGCTGGCGTATCGCAAGATCCTGCACGTGACCTTCGGCCTGATCGCGGGCTTCTTCGGGCTGATGGCGATGAACATGATAGACGCGGTGGCCTCGTACATGCTCACCCCGGCGGAGGCGCCGGTGACCGAGGTCGCGCGGACCTTCCTGAACCAGACGATGGTGCCGCTGAACATGCATCGCTTCGTGGGCAACTTCTCGTACGCGGGCTTCCTCATAGCCGGCTGGGGCGCGTTCCGTTACCTGAGGAGCACGCGGGAGGACGACCGGGAGTACTACGACTGGATGGGCCACTGGGGGCTCATCTGGGGCTTCGGGTTCCTTATCCTGCAGCCGGTGATTGGTTACGGGTACCTCAAGGCGATCCGCGAGAGCGCGCCCGAGGCGTTCGACACGATCATGCTCGGCAGCAAGTCCTGGCTCTTCCTGGCGCTCATGATAGAGGTCGCCTTCATGACCATCGCGGCCACAGCGTACTTCGTGCACAAGCTGAGGTTCGCCGTCAAGCCGATGCCTACCCTGCACAAGCTGGCGGTGGGCTCCCTGGGCTTCATGGCCCTGTTCGCCGTGCTCAACATCATCCCGGCCGACGCGAACCTGATACCCCAGATCGGGCTGACGTTCGGCGGCGGGGAGTCAACGAAGATACCGCTCGGTAGTATGTATCCCTATAAGTACATCGGGCTTATCGGGCTGATGTTGGTCGGTTTCTTCATTGCCGGGCTGTACCTCAGGGCGACCGCCTCCGGCTTTAACTGGGGCCACGCGAGCCGGTGGAGCCAGTTCGCGCTGATGGGTTGCGCGGCAGTCGTCGTGTTCACCATGCTGACCATGGGCTACACCCGCGAGACGGCCCGCAGGGTCGACAACGATCCCGGGTACCTGATCTACAACTGCGTTACGTTGGACCAGGAGCTGACACCCCCTGAGACCTGTGCGGCCGGTGATTCTCTAGGGGGAGGAGGGTAGTGATGCTCGCGGCGTTGCTGCAGGATCTAGGATCGGTCGCCGGAACGCTGGCGCTGCTTCAGCAGGAGACCGATCCGACCGCGAACCCCGAGCCGATCGGGATACTGCGTTTCTTCATAGGAGCCCTTCTGATCCTCACCATCTACGGTGGAGCCTGGCTGTTTACCTACTGGATCAGCAAGGACGAGTAACCACCAGTTCGATCAGAGCTTCGAGAGGGGTGCCTTCGGGCGCCCCTTTTTCTGTCCCTCGAACCACGGCGGTCCTGGCTATCGTCGAGGGCGTTCGTCGTGGTTCTCCGCCGTTCCGCCTGCGATGGTGAGGAGGACCGCAGGGTAAGATAGAATTGGTTTCGAGAGACCAGAAGGAGCGCGAGCTTGTCGGAGATACCGCTTTTCCCGCTAAACGTGGTGCTGATGCCGGGCACTCCCCTGCCGCTGCACATCTTCGAGGAGCGCTACAAGCAGATGGTGGACGAGTGCCTGGAGTCGGAGACGGAGTTTGGCATGGTGCTGGCCGACGAGTCCGGGACGCGGCGGGTAGGATGCACGGCGAAGATCGTCGAGCTCGTGCAGCGCTACGAAGACGGGAGGATGGTGATCCTGGTCGAAGGGTCTCAGCGCTTCGAGTTGAACAACGTCCTCACCGGCAAGCCGTACTACGTGGGTGAGGTCGAGTACCTCGAAGACAGCTCTGGAGAGGACGCAACAGCCCTGGCCGAGGAGTGCATAGCGCTCCTGGAGCGGGTGATCGAGGCGGCTACGGAGGGGTCGGTGGGCATAGAGATAGAGCCGCCCTACCGCAACCTCTCGTTCGCCATCGCCGGACGCATCGAGTTCGACCTGGAGACGCGGCAGGAGATCCTGGAGCTCCCGACCGAGAAGGAGCGCCTCGGGAAGGTCAAGGAGCTGCTCACCGAAGCCGTCGAGCGCCTGGAGCGCGACAAGGCCATCCGCGAGATAGCCGAGACGAACGGGCACCTGGGTCGGAAGCCTACGGATCCTCCGGGTCAGTAGAGTTCCAACTGGTCAGCTCCGGCCTACCGTGCGTTGTGCTCGACGGCAGTCGCGTCACCCGGTTCAGTGACCGTAGCTTTCTCCCCAATTTTGAGAATTGCTTTCGCTCATCAGCGTAGCAACCCGGAAGGTTTGCTGACGAGCTGAAACACCGTTCATTCCTTTGGAAGGAACTCCCGCAACCGCCGGATGTTGCGGCTATCCACCTTGTAGACTAGCGGGTCCGCGGCCAGGCAGTCTTCGCCGGCGGCGGCCTTTATGCGCTCGACCAGGTTCTCCTCGACGAGCCAGGCGGTCGAGGGGAGAACCACCGCCAGGAGCCTGAGGCGCGGGCCGCCTTCGGGGGTCTCGTCGCGCTCCAGGAGGCGTGGCGGCACCAGGTAGAGTTCGTGTCCTTCCTTTATTTCTTCGAGGACGCGCTTTTCGGACTCTTCGTCCTTCAGCTGCACCTCGATGGTGAAGCGTTGCTGGCCGGAGACATAGTTCGTCACGCCGGTGAGTGAGCCGTTGGGGATGTAGATGATCTCGCCGGAGAGAGCTCTGATGGTGGTGGTCCTCAGCCCGAACTCCTCGACCATTCCCGAAGCCTTGGTCGGTTCGACCAGTATGAAGTCTCCAACGTTGTACTGGTTCTCGAAGAGTATGAAGAACCCGGCGATTATGTCGCGCACGAAGCTCTGCGCCCCGAAGCCCACGATGGCCGCCAAGACGGTGGCGCCTCCGATGGCCGGAAACGCGTTCCGGAGGAAGATGCTGAAGACGAAGAGCACGACGAGGGAGAAGACTACGTACCGTAAGGTCTGGCGGACGAGCGTCGCGGCGGTGTCCCGGCGCTTTATGCGGGCGAGGGTGGTAGCGTCCAGGCCCTCCTCGTCTTCGGGCCTGCTCCACCGCAGGATGCGAGGGGTAAAGCGGACCGCGATGCGGTAGAAGGCGATCGCCAAGAAGACCACGAAGATTGTCGCCAACACGTTGGTGATAAAGATCGGGCTGATCAGGTACCCCAAGATGCCTGCGAAGAACTCACTGACGGTCGTCTGCAGGATGTCCCCGGTCCCCTGAGGGATCTCCTGGGCGGCATTCCCGATGTCTTCTACGACGCTGGTGGTCTCATCCTGAAGGAGGATCGCGGCCAGGGCCGGCACGAAGGTCATCTAGGAGGCTCCGTGACGCTCTAGCGCCAGTTGTATGAGGCGGTCGAGGAGCTGTTCGTAGGGGAGGTCGCTGGCGTCCCAGAGCTTGGGGTAGACGCTGGTCCGTGTACTTGGCCTCGTAATCGTAGAACTCGTGCTCGGGGACGAAGATCTCACCCGGAACCGAGACGTCCGCCTCCTCGTTGCCGAGCACGGAGACTTCTATCTCGCGGGCGTCCACCCCCGCTTCGACGATGAGACGACGGTCGAGAGCGGCGGCGGCGTCGAGGGCGCTCTCGAGCTCCCGGGCGTCGGTCGCTTTGTTGATGCCGACGCTGGAGCCGAGGTTGGAGGGCTTTACGAAGCAGGGGTATCCCAGGGAGGTCTCTATCTCGTGGATTCGGCTTCCGCGGTCACCCTCCCATTCTTTGCGGGTCAGGCCGAGCCACTCGACCTGCGGGAGGCCGTGGAAGGCGAAGATCTTCTTCATCGTCACCTTGTCCATGCCGGCGGCGCTGGCAAGCACGCCCGAGCCGACGTAGGGGACGCCGGCGACCTCGAGCAGGCCCTGGATGGTGCCGTCCTCGCCGAAGGGACCGTGCAGGACGGGGAAGACCACGTCCGCGGCGTCCAGGTCCACGGGCAGCTTCTCGGAGACCGGCACCGCGAGCTGCTCCGCGACGCTCTTCGAGGAGCTCGCAGGGGAGGAACCCGCGAGCTTCCAAGCGCGGGATTCGAGCTCTCGCATGGGATCGCCGGAAGAGACCCAGCGCCCCTCCCGGGTTATGCCGACGGGGAGAACCTCGTAGCGCCCGCTCCCGCGCAGGGTCTCCACGACGGCGCGGGCCGACAACGGGCCTAGATAGTGGACTTCAATCAGATCCCCGCAACATCTTGCGCAATAAGAAATTCTTTCTTGCTATATGCCAGAAATGCTTTACGCTGCCGAAGATGCTACAGCGCAACGAGGAAAACATGGCGCCTGTGTTGGGGGTTCGAAGAGATGGGAGGCCCCGCAAAGAAGACCGCGACGCCCTTCTCGAAGCGAAAGACGAGACAATCGCCGAATTGAAAGCGCAGGTAGCGTTACTGCGCGACGAGCTAAGAAGCAAGAATGCCATGCTGTCGCGCGTAACCGAGAGCATCGGCGAGCTATCGGCGCGGGTGTCGGAAGCCACGGGCGGCCCTCGAAAGGTTACTCCCAGAGGGACGACACGCGTTGGTGGCTCGGCCCCGGACGGTCGGCAGGGGCGGGAGAAGCCGGAGAGACCCAAGTTGCCCGAAGGTTACAGGTTGGTAGCGGTCGCCTCCGACGCCTGGGTGTTGGTGGCTCCCGGAGGTTCGCGGGTAGCGGGATACCGGGGCGAGCTGGATCTCTGGAGGGCGACGCTCGACGCTCGGGGGCATCACCAGAGCGCGGAGTAAGGGTGTCGTGCCGCCCATGCCTCTCTCCTGACTTCACCGGACCGAAGCTTCGCGCAAAAGTTCGCCCGAACACCGGTGGTTGAGGTTCCTGGAGAAAGAACACTCGACATCTTGCGGTAGAGAATATTCTTGGCGCAAGGGCCTCCTTGCTATACGACAACGCTCGCTGCTATAAGTGCCGCAGAACACGGCGTCCTACAAGTTGTTTGAGGGAGGCACGGTACATGGGTAAGGCGTGGCGTTTCCTCGGCGCCGGCTCTCTTCTCTCGTTCGGCGCCGCGACCCTCACCGCCGCTGCTCTCACCTTGAAGAACGCGCGGAGGTACGTGGAGGTGGCCGAGGAGCGCTTGGAATACCTTCGCGAGGAGCAGGCCGGCATTCTGGGTTTCCTGCGCGAAGAACATCGAGCCTTGAAGGAAGAGTCGAAGCGGGAGCAAGAGCAGCGCCTGGAGCTTCAACAAAACGTCGGGCGGCTGAACCGGGAGTTCGAGCAACTGCAACAGGAGCACGGGCGACTGGCGGAGAAGTTCGAGCGGGAGCGCGCAAGACGTCTGGAGTACCAGCAACAGCAGGCTCGACTGGAGCGTGAGGAGCGAGCACGAGAGCGGGAGCGCCAGGAGGCCGAGCGGAAGATCGACCGTCTGAAGCGGGAACTCCAGGAGCTCCGGGAGACGCAGCAAGCCCAAGAGCCCCAACGGGAGGACCCGCCCCCCGTTCCGGTGGCCAGACCGGAGAGTCCTGAGCCTTCGAAGGAGAAGCCGGTCCAGAGAGTACCGGAGACCGGCAAGACGCCGCGACCGGCGAGCTCCGCCGGGACGACGCCGCGACCGAAGAGCTTCACGGAGACGACGCAAGCGGCGGCGCCCGCAGAGGCTCCGCCAGAGAGTAAGAGGCCGCGTCTCGGGGTGCGGATGCCGCATCCCGACGACGTAGCCGATCGAGGTAAAGCACCGGCGAGGCAGCCCCGAAGCGACGTCCGGGTCGAGATGTTCCGCAAGTACTACGACAGGTACCTGGAGAATTACCAGGGCTACGTCGAGCTGGCCGAGGGGCTCTATCGGGCGCGTGAGAACGGCGAGGTGCCACCTGGTTCTGTCGAGGAGCGCGAGTGGCGGGAGAAGCTGCGTCGGGCCAAGGACGGCGTAGCGAGGACGACCTCGAGGTTGGACATCCTGGAGGAGCACAACCCCGAGCTGGCGTCCGACAAACGCATCTCTCAACGCGCCGGCGTCGCTCGAAGGCACGCGGAGCTAGAGAGAAGAAGCGGAGCCGTCTAAAGCGATTTGCGGAAGGGTCAACCCTTCCGCAAATCGCGCCGTCAGCAGTCAGCTATCAGCAGTCAGCTTTTTTGTTTCTGCTGATAACTGATGGCTTTTGCAGAAAGGTTGTACCTTTCTGCAAAACGCTCTAAGGTCCTGAGGGGTTATGGTCCCTCTCGGCCGGTGCCTGCGTTGGCCGGTTTCACGCTACCTGTTTTCGCTCTCTGCCAGCTCGCGCGCCCGCAAGAGCACCGCGTCGAGCATGGGTTCGGTGAGGACGCCGGTGAAGGTGTTCTGCTGTGAGGGGTGGTAGCAGCCCAGTAGGGTCGGACCGGGGTTCATCTCGTGCTCGGCGCCGTGGGCGAACCTGGGCTTCGGCCGGACCGCATGGAGGCGCAGGGCGGCGTCCCAGGCGAAGGCGCCGAGGCAGACGAGAACCCGCGCGTCGGAGAGCAACTCGAGCTCGCGGGCGGCGTAGGGGAGGCAGGCGTCGCGTTCGGCGGGGGTCGGCCTGTTCTTTGGCGGGGCGCAGCGGACGGCGGCGGAGATCCAGAGCCCCGAGAGGCGAAGCCCGTCGTCCGCTCTTCGGGAGATGGGCATGTTCGCGAAGCCGGTGCGGTGGAGCGCGCCGAAGAGGAAATCGCCGGAGCGGTCGCCGGTGAAGTAGCGGCCGGTGCGGTTCGCTCCGTGTGCGGCCGGAGCCAGGCCGAGGACGACCACGCGGGCCTCCGGATCCCCGAATCCCGGGACCGGGCGACCCCAGTACTCCTCCCCGGCGTGGGCCGCCTTTTTCTCGCGGGCGACCTTCTCGCGCCACTCGACGAGGCGTGGGCAGAGCCGGCAGGAGGTTATCTCCTCCTCGAGCCGCGCGAGTGCGCGGAGACGCTCCCTCTCTCGCTTCGTCTCTTCGATCGGTCCTATGCGCCGTAGCGGTTGAGCTTGAGGGCGTGGCCCATGAGAAGGCCCATGATCTCCTCCGCCGGGAAGACGCCCAGGGAGCCGCCCGCGCAGGCACGCTCGCCGAAGCTCTCGGCGGTCGGCATAGTGTACTCCGAGGAGAGCAAAAAGGGGACCCCGTGCCAGGAGTGGCTCTTCATCTTCGCGGGTGTCGCGTGGTCGCCGGTTACAGCGAGGGCGTCCGGGCCCAGGTCTAGCAGGTCCGGTACGAGGGCGTCCACCTCTTCGACGACCGCGGACTTCCGCTCGAAGTCGCCGTCCTCGCCGGCGGCGTCGGGAGCCTTGACGTGGACGAAGAAGAAGTCGTAGGAGGCCCAGTTCGCCTTGAGGGTCTCGAACTCGCCGGCTATCCCCTCGCCTTCCTGGAGGACCTCCATACCGGCGAGGCGGGCGAGGCCCTTGTACATGGGGTAACCCGCGATCGCCGCCGCGTGGAGATCGTAGATCTCGTCGAACTTCGGGAGCGCCGGATGCATCCCGAAGCCGCGCAACAAAACCGTGTTCGCCGGATGATGGTCCGCGAGGATACGGTTCGCTTCCTCGATAAAGGCGTTGGCGAGATCGGCGCTCTGCTTGGCGCTAGGATCGTCGCTCGTGGGCTCCACGGGGAGAGGTTCGAGTCCTACCCTTTGGGGGTCGGAGTCCGACAGGGCGTCCGAGAGGCCCTCCGCCCGGAAAACGACCACGGCCCGGTGCTCTTTCTCGTGCGTGGCGAAAACTTCGGCGCCGTCGAGCTCTACGTTCTCGTTGAGGAGGTCTACGAGCTTTGCGGCGTCGCTTGTGGAGATGCGACCGGCGCGGCGGTCGGAGATCTTGCCGGACTCGTCCTTGGTGGCGAAGTTGATCCTGGCGGCCAGATCGTTCTCCCCGAGCTCGAAACCGACGCCCAGGGCACTAAGTACGCCGCGGCCGACGACGTATTCTAGGGGGGCGTAGCCGAAGAGGGCCAGATGACCGGGGCCGCTGCCGGGGCTGACGCCGGCGGCGACGGGCCGGCTGAGACCGAGATCGCTACGGGCGGCCAGACCGTCGAGGTTCGGGGTGTTCGCGGCCTCCAGCTCGGTCCTGCCGAAGGGGTCCATCGGTAGCCCACCCAGCCCGTCC
>JAIVIG010000229.1 GCA_020200675.1 Actinomycetota bacterium | reverse complement strand
CTCGAAACCCTCGACTCGTCCGCGTTTCTCGGAAATCCGGAGCTGCGCTGGCCACTGCCGCCGAGCACAAGCCCGCAGGACCCTGAGTTTGATCCGCGCCGATACTGGCGAGGCCCCGTCTGGCCCGTCTTCAACTGGCTACTGTGGTCGGCACTGATCCGAACCGGAGAGCAGGAGAGGGCCGAGCGGCTGCGGCAAACCTCGCTGGAGCAGGTCGCCCTAGGCGGCTTCGGTGAATACTTCGAGCCGTTCACCGGCGAGCTCCTTGGCTCCGACAACCAGTCCTGGACCGCCGCCGCCGTCCTGGACTGGCTGGTGAGCGGGCCGGATACGGGAGAAGCCGCGTAGAGACCGGGGACAAGCCCCGCCCACGCGACCCCCGATTGTCAAATAGGGACCCTGTGCTTCACTATAGTAGAGGCTGCGACTTGTTCGGGTTACGGGGAGGTGCGGCGTGAGAACCGACATCCTGGTGGTGGGCGCGGGCTATGCCGGCAGCGTCGTGGCCGAGCGTCTAGCGAGCGCGGGCAGACGGGTCCACATGATCGACAAACGTCCCCACGTCGGGGGCAACGCGTACGACGAGTACGACGAGCACGGCGTCCTGGTACACCGCTACGGGCCGCACATCTTCCACACCAACTCGGAACGCATCGTCGATTACCTCTCCGACTTCACGGAGTGGCGCCGCTACGAGCACCGCGCTCTGGCCTGCGTGGACGGCAAGCTGCTGCCCATCCCCATCAACCTGGACACCGTGAACGGGCTCTACGGACTGAGCCTGGACGAAGAGGACGTCGAAACCTTCTTCGAGCGGGTGCGCGAACCGAAAAAGCCGGCGTTGACCAGCGAGGACGTGGTAGTCGGCGCCGTCGGCCGCGACCTGTACGAGAAGTTCTTCGAGAGCTACACACGCAAGCACTGGGGGCTCGACTCCTCGCAGCTGGGCGCGGGCGTGGCCGCCCGCGTCCCCGTGCGCACGAACCGAGACGACCGCTACTGGACCGACGAGTTCCAGGGCGTGCCTCTGAATGGTTACACGAAGATGTTCGAGGCGATGCTCGACCATCCCAACTACCGGTCCTTGCGCTTCGAGCACGAGCACCTGCCGGACAGGTCCCGGTACCAGCAAGCCCCGACCATCAACTACCCGAACGAGCACGACTACATACGCGTCACCGAGTTCAAGTACGTCACGGGCCAGGAGCATTCTGGCACATCCATCGTCCGCGAGTACCCGCAGAGCGAGGGTGATCCCTACTACCCGATCCCACGCCCCGAGAACGAGGTCTTGTACAAACGGTACCAGTCTTTAGCCACGCAAGAGAAGAACGTCACTTTCGTGGGTCGCCTGGCACAGTACCGCTACTACAACATGGACCAGGTGGTCGGGGCCGCGTTGAAGGCCGCGCAGAACATCCTGGGGCGAGCGACGAAAACCAGAGTTTAATCGCGATGACGCAGCAACTCCCCCGATCAGTGAGACCACCACTGATTAGTCCCACTTGGCCTCTAGCGTTAGCAAATAGCAGGTGTCTTGGTCGCGCGGTAGCCCGCTCGCGCTAAACAACACCTTTCATGGATAAGTTAACTATCTCTTCGGTGCGCTTGGGTGAAGGCTGGCACGGCAGGCAGTCGACAATAAGGACCGTCGAGGACGACGCAGGTGACCAACGATTCAACGAACATGCCCGACGCGGCGTCAAGCTCCGCGACCTTCCCCGCTGCCGCGCGTGCTCTAGCAGGGCAGCTTGACCAGGGTGGCCTGCTACGAGACTTCGTTGTACACCGCCGGGATGTTCACCTGGAAGTGTATAAACTCGTACATGCTGTAGCCCGAGTACCGCTCCATCCGGATTTCTTCCTGGGCCTGTTCGAGCGTCAGCCCCTGACCGAGTGTGCCCTCGATCTGCCCCACAAGGTCTTCTATGTACTCGATGGAGTAGCGGATGTCCGAGCGACACATGGGACGCCCGTGACCTGGAACGATGATGGTCTCGTCGTCCAGCATGTCGTGCAGAAGGTGGTAGGTCTCCACGGCCTCGCGGGGGCGACCGTCCAAGAGCCAGGGGAAGGCAGGCGAGGGGGCCTGGAGCATGTTGCCGGCGAAGACGATGTTCTCCTCCGGCAGGCGCACGATCAGGTCCCCCTCCGTCTGCGCAAAGCCGATGTGCAGTATCTCCGCCTTTCTGGTGCCGAGATCAAGAGTAATGCCCTCGGTGAGGGTCAGGTTGGCCGAGCGTGGGACGACCTCCTCTACGCCGCGTCCCTCGCCCAGAAGCTCTATCATGAAGTTTCGATCCTCCTCGAAGTTCTCGTCGATGAACCCCTTGGTGAACTCGTGCTCGATGATAGTGGTCTCCTGTGGGAAGACGAAGTTGCCGAAGCAGTGGTCCCCGTGGTAGCTGGTGTTCACCAAGTACCGTATCGGCAGCGCTGTGTTCTTCCGGATCTCGCCGATGAGTTGCGAGGCGAGCCTCCCGTTGCTGAGAGACTCCACGACCAGGACGCCGCTTTCTCCGATGACGAACCCCGCGTTTGTCGCCGTATGGTCCTTCTCCTCCACGTCGTCGGCGAACACCCCCTGCACGCCCGGGGCGAGTTCGCGTGCCCGCATCCGAACGCGAGCGGGATTGAACGGGCTGGTTTTGGCCATCTCGTCACCCTCCTCCGTAGCAGGATAACTACCTAGATACATCGTACCCTACATGAATCGCTTCCCGTCCACGCCCTGCTGGATGACGGCACGCGAGATGTGCGCTTCAATCAGGTCTTGGTGCGGCAAGACTGTTAAGAAGCTGAGGGAAAGAAGGCAAGGCGTGCTTTGCCCACCAGGATGTCTCGCCCGACATAACTCATTGGCGCAGATCGCCTTGTCCGGCCGATGCTACCGAAAGCTAAGAGTGTTTGTGCGCCTAACCGCCCCCGCGGGCTTCGACCAACGGGAACTCCACCTCTGTCTGCACCGAGTCGTTCATGTAGTTCGTGAAGATGGTCGCTACTACGTTCACAATGATCTCCAGGATCTCCGCGTCGCCGTATCCGGCTTCCCTCACGCTGGAGAACGCCTCGTCCGAGACGTGTCCGCGATTCTCGTACACTTCGCGGGCAAAGCCAAGAGCGGCAGCCCGCTTCGGGTCCTCCGAGTCGAACTGCCGGGCCCGATCTCGCTCGGCCTCGTCCAAACCCATTTGCTCCGCAACTGCGGAGTGAGCCGAGAGTCAGTAATTGCAGCCGTTGGCGTCGGCGACCGCGATGGCGATCTCTTCTTGGAGCTCGGGAGGTAGAGTTCCTTCCGCCAGAGCATCGTTCAATCCTACATAGGCTTGAAGGGCCATCGGAGAGACGGCAAGTTCGCGGTGGAGGTTGACGATCTGCCCTCCGGTCACCTGCTTGGCCTGCTCGAGCAG
>JAIVIG010000493.1 GCA_020200675.1 Actinomycetota bacterium | reverse complement strand
TCCTCGCCCCGTATGGTCAGATGACGTGCCATCTTCCTCCTTCTGCGCCCGGATCATTCTACTCCCTAGTCCCTCTCCGGGATCGAACCCGAGGGTTCGGGAGCTTCGTCCTCGACGGGCTCGAACTCGTTTATGGCGTCTATGGAGAGGCCCATCGCCGCATCCGTCTCCCGCTCCACGATGACCTCGACGAGCACCGGGACCCCCTTCTCCTCACTGGCCTCGATGGCCCACTGGAACGCCTCCTTTATCTCCTCGGGCCTCGTGACCCGGCGGCCCAAAGCTCCCTGGGATTCCATAAAGGTGACGAAGTCCACGCCCATCGGACCTTCCGGCCCTTCACTCGGTCCCTCGTAGGAAAAATCTACCGCGAAGTTCATGTCGTACTGCTTGGCCTCGGGTTGACGGATCAGGCTCGCGTAGGCGTTGTTGACCATGATGAGCACGTAGGGGACCTTGTACTGGACGGCCACGGCGATCTCTTCCTCGAGGAACTGGAAGGAGTAGTCCCCGACGACCCCTACGATGAGATCGTCGGGCCGGCCAAGCTTGGCCCCGATGCACGCCGGTACCTCCCAACCTAAAGGTCCTGCTTGCCCGCAGCAGAGGTAGTGGCGCGGCTTGTAGGTCTTCTGGAACTGTCCCGAAAAGATCTGGTAGAGCCCTATGGCCGTGACGAAGATGGTCTCCTCGTCGAAGAACTCGTTTATCTCCTTGAAGACCCGCTGGGGCTTTACGGGCACGTTGTCAAAGTCCATCTTCCTCAAGAGCGTCGAGCGTAGCTCGTCCACCCTCTCCACCCAGGAACCGGGCTCGCGTGCCTCGGCCAGGTCGCCAGCGGCGGAGCGCATGGCCTTGAGGGCGAGCCTGGCATCGGAGACTATGCCGAGGTCGGGCGGGATGACCCGGCCGAGCTGGAAGGGGTCTATGTCTATGTGGACGAACTTGCGCTCTCCACGGTAGACCTGTCTGGATGCCGACTATCCCGGCGTAGAGCGGATGGTCCTCGGGGATGGAGCCCTTGCCCATGTACGTTGGGCTCACCGGGACCTGCAAATATTCCGCTAACTCTACGAGCTCTTGCGCGGCGTCAGCGATGATGACCCCGCCGCCGGGCATCAGGATCGGCTTCTCGGCTTCGAGGAGCATCTCGATCGCGCGCTGGATGGCGTCCGGGTTGGGCTCGGGCGTCTCGAAGGAGAGCGGGCCGTCGAGCGCCGGGTCGTACTCCACCTCCTGGTCCTTCGTCACGTTGAGCGGCAGGTCTATGAGGACCGGGCCGGGGCGTCCCTCGCGCGCTATCTTGAAGGCGTTGCGGAAGATCCAGGGTATCTGGGCCGGCTCCTTTGCCTGCACCGCCCACTTGGTGACCGGTTTCGCTATCTCCACTATGTCCACGCCCTGGAAGGGCTCCTGGTGCAGCTTGCTCGTCGGGGCCTGGCCGGTTATGCAGATGATAGGTACCGAATCGGCCCTCGCCGTGTAGAGGCCCGTGATCATGTTCGTCCCCGCGGGCCCCGAGGTCCCGATGGCGACACCCACCTTCCCCGTTACCCGCGAGAAGCCGTCCGCCGCGTGCGTCCCGCCCTCCTCATGGCGCACCGCGAGGTGCATGATCTTCTCCGAACCCTCGAGTGCCTCGTACAGGGGCAGGATCGCCGCCCCTGGTATGCCAAAGGCGTACTCCACGCCCTCGTCCTCCATGATCTTCACCGCCGCTTCCATGACCTTCATCTTCGCCATAGAAAGACCTCCTTTCCCGTGATCCGTCCGATTGTTCCACCGGATACTTGTCTCCCGCAACCCTTCTTTTCACGATGCGAAAAACAGCTTGACGGTTCGGCCTGCTCGTGAGAGCCTTTTGCCGGCGCGATCCTTCGCGTCTGGCAAGGCATAGACAGGCGAGGTCGAGGTGGAAGGGGAAACGGAGCGCACGGGCAGGGTGCAGTCGGTCGAGCGGGCGCTTGGAATTTTGGAGTTCCTGAGCCGTTCGGGGGGCGCTCTGGGGGTGAGCGAGATCGGAGAGGCCACCGACCTGGCGGTGGGGACGGTGCATCGGCTGCTCGGGACGCTGACCGCCCAGGGCTACGTCCGCAGGGACGAACGGACCCGGCGGTACGACCTGGGGCCCAAGTCCCTGATGATGGCCATCGCGGCCCGGGAGCGCATCGGGCCGCTGGCTCTGCCGTTCCTCGAAGAGCTGGTGCAGGTGAGCCAGGAGACCGCGAACCTGGCGATGCTGGAGGGGAACTCGGCCGTGTACATAGAGCAGGCATCCCCGCCGACCCGCATGCTGCGGATATTTACCGAGCCGGGCAACCGGATTCCCCTCCACTCGTGCGGAACGGGAAAGGTTCTCCTGGCCTACCAATCGCCGCGTCTCATAGATTTCGTCATCGCCCGTACGGGCCTGCCCCGGCAGACCGTTAGCACGATAACCGACCCCTCCCAGCTTAGGACCGAGCTCGAGAAGGTACGCAAGGACGGCTACGCGGTCGACTTCGAGGAGCAAGAAGAAGGCGTCCGTTGCCTCGCCACCCCCGTCTTCGGCCCGAACGGCGAGGTCTTCGCCGCCATGAGCATCTCCGGCCCCGCGAGCCGCCTGAAGAAAGGACGCGTGGACGAGCTCGTCCCCGACGTCAAGAGGATCTCCGCCTCCTTCTCCGAAGCTTTCGGCTCGTCCTGAAAGCCTCCATCATCTCGTTTTTCCATACTGCGGAATATATCCCTTACCGCTAGCTTACGGCTGTGCTAGTGAGTGCTATGGGATTACGAGGTTGTTGTCGGGTGAGTCGGGAAGATGGGAGGAAGATGAGGTTCTGCGCGAACGTTTTCATGTTGTTCGGCGAGGTTCCGTTTCTGGAGCGCTTCGGGCGGGCGGCCGAGGCGGGCTTTTCGGCGGTCGAGTTCTGGTGGCCCGGGGCTGCGGGGGAGGATCCCGGGGAGGTCGAGAAAGCGATCAAGGACGCAAGGTTGGAGGTTGCGCTCTTCAACTTCGACGCCGGGGACATGTTGGGGGCCGGAGACCGGGGGCTGGTCAGCGACCCGGAGCGTGAGGGGCAGTTTCGAGAGAACGTGCCCGTGGCGCTGGAGCTGGCGCGGTCCCTTGACTGCCGGAAGATTAACGTACTCGTCGGGCTCGAGATAGACGGCATGGGAAGGGAGGAGCAGAGGAAGAACGTCGGGTTCGCCGCCGACGAGGCCAGGGATGCCGGCGTCGAGGTCATGGTGGAGGCGTTGAGCACGCTCGATAACGGACCGTATCTGCTGAATACGACGGAGCAGGCGGTCGAATTCGTAAGGAGCGTGGGCCGCGAGAACGTGAGGATTCAGTACGACGTCTTCCAGATGCAGCGGATGGAGGGGAACCTGGTAGCGACGCTGCGTGAGCACTTCGACCACATCGGGCACGTCCAGATCGCGGACTCACCGGAGCGCGGGGAGCCGGGGACGGGCGAGATCCGTTTCCCGTACGTCCTCGGTGCTCTGGAGGAGTTCGGTTACGATGGGTATGTGGGCCTGGAGTACGGCCCCACGACGGAGACGACCGAGGATAGCTTGGGCTGGTTACCCCGCGAACTGCGCGGCAGAGACGTTGCGGCCCCGGACTTGAGGCTGTAAGGAGGAGACATGGCTGCAAGAATAGGGTTCGTAGGGCTGGGGATAATGGGCCAGCCGATGGCCCAGAACCTCGTGGAAGCCGGACATGAGCTGGTGCTCTACAACCGTACCAGGGAGAAGGCCGAGGAGCTCGCTAACGAAGGCGGGGCGGAGGTCGCAGATAGCCCCAAAGAAGTGGCCGAGAAGAGCGACGTTATCATCACCATGCTCCCCGACTCGCCGCAGGTCGAAGAAGTCGTCGCCGGGGAGGGTGGTCTCTTTGAGGGGATAAAAGAGGGGACCTTGCTGGTGGATATGAGCACCATCTCGCCGATGGTGACTGAGGAGCTCGCGGCGGAGGCGAAGGAGCGGGGGGCCTCGATGCTCGACGCCCCCGTCTCTGGCGGGCAGCCAGGGGCCGAGGAGGGGACGCTCTCGATCATGGTGGGTGGCAGCGAGGAAGACTTCGAGCGGGCGAAACCCCTGTTCGACGTGATGGGCAGTGCCGCTACGCACGTAGGACCGACAGGGGCCGGGCAGGTGGTGAAGGCGTGCAACCAGATCGTGGTGGCCCTCACCATAGAGGCGGTCTCCGAGGCTCTGGTATTGGGATCGAAAGCCGGGGTAAAGCCGGAGAAGGTCGTCGAGGCACTCTCTGGGAGCTTGGCGGGCAGCGCGGTGATGGAGGCGAAAAAGGAGAAGTTTTTCGACCGCGACTTCGACCCGGGGTTTAGGATAGAATTGCATCACAAAGATCTGGGGATAGCCCTGGCGACGGGCAGGGAGTACGGGGTGTCGTTGCCGGTAACAGCCATCGTGGACCAGATGCTTGAGGCATTGAAGGCGAAGGGCCGGGGCGATAGGGACCACTCGGCGATACTCACCCAGATCGAGGATCTGGCGCAGCACGAGGTAGGGAAAGGGAGCTAAGGACATGGAGCGTAGCCGGCTCATACGGACGATGGAATCCATCCTCGGCGCGGAGGGGGTGATCTCCGAGCGCGAGCAGCTTCGCTCCTACGAGTGCGACGGCCTCATGAACTACCGGGTTATCCCGGATCTCGTGGTCCTGCCGGAGACCGCCGAGCACGTCCAGCGGATAGTCAAGACCTGCTACGACGAGGGCATTCCGTTCGTCGCCCGCGGCTCCGGCACCGGCCTCTCCGGCGGAGCGCTCCCGGTAGAGGCGGGTGTGCTCATCGTCATGTCGAGGATGCGCAAGATCCTCGAGGTGGACCTCCCGAACCAGCGGGTCGTCGTCGAGCCGGGGGTCATAAACGTCTGGGTCTCGCAGGAGGTCGCCGACGAAGGTTACTACTATGCCCCGGACCCGGCGAGCCAGATCGTCTCCTCCATCGGAGGTAACCTCGCCGAGAACTCCGGCGGCGTGCATTGTTTGAAGTACGGCTTTACGACGAACCACGTCATGGGCGCCGAGGTAGTCCTGCCAGACGGCTCGGTGGCGCACATCGGGGGCGGCAGGGTCCCCGACACGCCGGGCTACGATCTCCTCGGGGCGTTCGTCGGCTCGGAGGGGACGCTCGGTATCGCCACGAAGATAACCCTGAGGATAGTGCGCAAGCCCGAGTCGGTGAGAACGCTCCTTGCGGCTTTCAAAGACACCGAGGAAGCAGGCGAGGCCGTCTCGGGGATCATCGGGGAGGGGATCGTCCCTGCGGCCATAGAGATGATGGACGCCCTCACCATCGAGGCGGTCGAGGTCGCGGTGCATCCGGGCGACGAACGCATCGGAGATCCGGATCGCCGAAGACGACGAGCAGCGCGCGCTCTTCTGGAAAGGGCGCAAGGCGGCCTTCGGGGCGATGGGCCGCATCGCCAACGACTACTACGTGCAGGACTCCGTCGTCCCGCGCACGGAACTCGGACCGGTCCTCAAAAAGATCTCCGAGCTCAGCGAGAAGCACGGCCTGCGGGTGGCGAACGTCTTCCACGCAGGGGACGGAAATTTGCACCCGCTCATCCTCTACGACAACGACGCGGAGGGCGAGGCCGAGAGGGCCGAGGAGTTGGCAGGGGAGATCGTGTTCGCCTGCCTGGAGCACGGCGGTTCGCTCACGGGCGAGCACGGCATCGGCGAGGACAAGAAGAAGTACATGCCCAAGATGTTCACGACCGACGACATGAACGTCATGCAGCTCCTACGCTGCGCCTTCGACCCGCACCAGATCTCGAACCCGGGCAAGATCTTCCCTACCCCGCGCCTGTGCGGCGAACGCCCCGGACCTTTCCAGATGCACCCCCTCCAGAAGGCCGGCATCGTGGAGCAGTTCTGATGCAGACGAAGAACATACCCCTGGAAGAACTGAAGAACGTGGTCGGCGAGGACAACCTCCGCGAGGCAACCCCCGAAGACGCCGTCGAGGGCGTGGAACCTTCCTTCGTCGTCGAGCCGGGCTCCGTCGAGGAGACGAGCGAGCTGATGAAGCTCGCCGCCCGCGAAGGGCTCGTCGTCGGGGCCGAGGAGGTTCAAGTACGGGACCGTCAGGGACCTGATCATCGGCATAACCGTCGTCCTGCACGACGGAACGGTGGCGAAGGCCGGCAGCAAAGTGGTCAAGAACGTGGCCGGCTACGACCTATCGAAGCTGTTCACCGGCTCCCTGGGAACTCTGGGCATCATCGCGACCGCGAACTTCCGGCTGCACCCGATCCCCGAGGCATCGAGGACGGTCGCCGTCGAGATCGAGAGCCCGCAAGCGGCTGGCGATGCGGCCCAGGCCATCGTGCACTCCCAGATCGAGCCGACCGCCGTCGAGCTGCACTACGGCGAGAACGCCAGACTGCTCACGGTCCTCGTGGAGAGCATCCCGGCCGGCGTCGAGACGAAGGCCGAGACGGCCTCCTTCCTCCTGAGGGCCTTCGGGGAGGTGCGGGAGCTCTCGGACGAGGAGGTGGAACACCTCGGCCCGCTGCAACCGCCCGCGGCCGGTGACGAAGGGGTCGCGGTCAAGATCGCCGCCCCACCAGCGGACCTGGCGGACGTGCTGGGGTCGATCCTCGGTGCGGCGGAGCGCAGGGGGCTTATCCATCCCCGCATCACGGGCCACGCGGCGAGCGGCGTTACCTTCGTCGGGCTCGCCGACGGGGACGAGGACGCTTTGGCCCACTTCGTCAACGAGATGCGCGAGATCTGGGTCCGTAAGGGAGGGAGCGTCACCCTGCAGAGGGCCCCGCTGGTCCTGAAGAATCGGGTCGGAACGTGGGACAACGGCGGCGATTACCTTGGCCTCATCAGGCGGGTAAAGGAGAAGTTCGATCCCCGGGGCGGCATGAACCCCGGCAGGTTTGTGGGAGGTGTCTAGTGACGGAGCGGAACGGCGAGGAGCGCTACAACGCGACCGACGCCACCGAGCGGCGCGACGGCGAAGGCACGACCCGGGAGGAAGCGGCAGCCGAGGCCATCGGCGCCGGCAGCCCGGAGGACTTAGGACAGACCACGTTCGCGGCCACCACGGACTCGCTACAGCAGACGGTGGGGAGGGACCGGCCCGAGAGCGGGAGCTACGTTTTCCCGGCCTTCGACGACCATCACCCGCCGGACAAGGCCCTCATAGACGACTGCGTCCATTGCGGCTTCTGCCTGCCCACCTGCCCGACCTACGTCCTCTTCGGCGAGGAGATGGACTCTCCCAGGGGGCGCATCTACCTGATGAACAAGGGTCTCACCGAGGAGGCGATGGACGACACGATGGTGCGCCACTGGGACCTGTGCCTCGGGTGCATGGCCTGCGTCACCGCCTGCCCCTCGGGCGTGCAGTACGACAAGCTCATCGAGGCGACCCGGGCCCAGATCGAACGCCGCTACGAGCGCCGCGCCGACGACAAGGCCTTCAGGGACATGATCTTCCGCCTCTTCCCCTACCGCAACCGGCTGCGCCTCGCTGCCAGCCCCTTGCGGCTCTACCAGCGATTCGGCATCGGCGACAGGCTGCGCAAAATGGGCGTCATGGACCGGCTCCCGGCGCGCATGAGGGCGATGGAGGCCCTCATGCCGGAGCTACAAAGAGAGGAGACGATCCCCGAGCTCACGGAACCTACCGGCCAGAGGCGCAAGCGTGTGGGCTTCCTCCTGGGGTGCGTGCAGCAGGTCTTCTTCTCCCAGGTCAACGCCGCGACGGTTCGGGTGCTCGCCGCCGAGGGCTGCGAGGTGGTCGCGCCGAAGAGCCAGGGCTGCTGCGGCGCCCTCAGTACCCACGCGGGGCGCGAGGAGGAGTCGCTCGGCTTCGCGAGGAAGACCATAGACACCTTCGAGGGACTGAACCTCGACAACATGATCGTCAACGCCGCGGGTTGCGGCTCGACGATGAAGGAGTACGGCCACCTCCTGCGCGACG
>JAIVIG010000031.1 GCA_020200675.1 Actinomycetota bacterium | reverse complement strand
CTTCGTGCGCAAGACGCTCTCGTTCTCCAAGTCGCGCCGGATGCACCATTGCTGCTTGAAGCTCTTCATCTACCGCTACAACCTGGAGCGAAGGAGCATCATTCTAGAGTGAAACACTACCCGTTTCCTCTTCCTAGTCCCATATTCCTCCCTTCCTCGTGTCCAGCAGAGATGCTCTGTTGAGCCAACGAAATTAAGTGAAGAACAATGAGGCCAGCTGTCAACAAACAACAAGCTCCCGTAAAGGCCACCACCGCATTATGCGCTTATCAAGAGCGAAAGCATTCGCCCATCTACGTTTACACCTTGAAGCGTGATTCTCACACAGCAAAAAGGGCGGAATCCCAGCTTGCGCCAGGACCTCCACAGGACGCCAGCGAACCGGTAGCGAGGAGGCGCAGGCGTTCAGCGTATTACCCTGACTCAAAATGGGCCGTTTTTGGTACAGTTGAAATCCTCCTACACGGTAGATTCTACCGTCTTGAGCGAGCCTCACCGATCCGCTCGGGGATCTCCAGGTTCCCGCCCCATTCCTCCAGTGCTATCCGCAGGTCCTCGAAGCTCAGGGCTTCGATGCTCAGTACCCGGCCCTCGGCGTCCACGTCCACGTAAACGTCGGCTTCTTTAGAGAAATCTTCGGCGTGGTCGGGCTTGCCCTCCCTCAAGTAGATGGTGAAGGCTCCCGACTCCTTGTCGTAGCTGATTCTCACGGCTCTCACCTCCTGCGGAGCATGACGGAGACGACTACCGCCTCGTCCATGCCCACATTGTAGATCACGCGCACGAGCCGCCTGGAGAGGAGCTTCTGGGCGTAGCTCCTGCCTAAGTTGGCCACTCCCTCTTCGCTCGGCGCTTCGAGGACCGAACGGACCTCCTCCTCAGAGATCCCGTACTGCTCCATACGCTCGCGGGCGTGGGGCAGAAAGGTTACGCGCTCGAACCTGGGCATCAGTGTAGCTTTAGTAGACCGTCGCGGTGACGAAGGCAACGCGCAAAGAAGATCAGGCCAGCGAGTCTTCGCGGGCGGCGTAGACTTGTGGCGACTCCCAGATTCGCACCACCAGCGAATCGAGCCCCTGGCCGCGCAGAGGAGGGGCGAGTCGGTCCCAGCAGTAGTGAGCGACCGCCTCCGCCGTCGTGTTCACGCCCGCGAGGTCGGGCACGTCGTTCAGGTCCCGATAGTGTAGTGAGGCGGCGAGATCCTCGACGGCCGGGCGTAGCTGGCCGATGTCGTAGAGGGTTCCGTCATCCTTGAGGCGCTCGCCTCGTACGATCACCTCCATCCGGTAGGTGTGTCCGTGGGGGCGGGTCGCCGGTCCGAAGTCGCCGATGAGCCGGTGGGCCGCCTCGAACTGCGCCGCTATGTAGATTTCGTACATCCGGGCCTCCTCAGAGTTCCTCGTGCGTGAGGATTACCTGTACTGCCTCGCCGGGGCGCTCGTCCACGAGCCGGTAGGCCTCCGGCGCCTCTTCGAAAGGGAAGCGGTGGGAGATAAGTTCTTTCAGGCATAGTCGGGGCAGCAGACCGAGCACCGTCTCCGTCCGCCGGGCGAGATCCCAGCGCGGATACGCTCGGGTAGATCGTCGCCGGGCTCGAACGTCTCGTCCAAGCCAACGGCGCGCGCCAGCTCCCGCCTCTTCTTCAGCGGGTCCACTGCCAGGACCCGGCTCGCGCCGACGAGCCTGAGCAGCTGAGCCACCAGTAGACCCACCACACCCTGCCCGAAGACGAGGGCTGTCTCGCCGAGACTAAGCGGGGTATCGTGGACGACGTTCACGGCGGTTTCGAGGTTAGCGACGAAGAGACCGAGCAACGGGTCGAGCCCGTCGGAGAGGCGCACCGGCATGCCGGCGGGCACCACGAACACGTCCTGGTGCGGGTGGTGAACGAAGACAAGGTCTCCGGGGACGAGGTCTTCGACGCTTACACCAGTGTCGAGGACGCGACCGACGGTGGCGTAGCCGTACTTGATCGGGAAACCGAAGCTACCGGCGAAGGTGGGCAGATCGAGCGGCAGGTCAGCCGGAACCTCGCCGCGATAAACGAGCATCTCGGTACCCTGGCTCAAAGCCGAGGCTGCCGCCCGGACGCGCACCTCACCCGCTCCAGGAGATGGCGCGCTCTCCGGGCGAAACTCCGCGGTTCGTGGTGCGGTAAACCAGAGAGCACGAGCTTCGAGCTCACCGGGCCTGATCATTCCCGGAGTCGGCTCGGCCCTCATCAGGCGCTGTCCGGGTACTCGATGCGACTATCGAAGACGATGTCTACACCGTAGTGGACGATAGAAGTGTCTACCAGGGCCAGAGAGTCGTTCAACTCGCAGATCCCGAGGTCGCCCACGGCCTCGATGCCGCTACCCAGGATCTTGGGCGCGACGCAGACGGCGAGGCGGTCCACGAGCCGATCGCACAGCAAGGAAGTGATCAGGGCCGCCCCTCCCTCAACCAGCACCGAGCTAACGCCCCACGCGTATAGCTCCGACAACAAGGCCTTCAGGTCCACGCGGCCTTCGGTATCGGCCGGCAGCCGCAGGACGGTGGCGCCCACGTGTCTGGCTTCGGCGCAGCGGTCGGCGGAAGCGCGCTCGGTCACCGCGAGGACCGTGCCGGCCGCGACTCCATTCGCGAGCACCGCGGCGTTAAGCGGTGTTCGCAGGGCGCTGTCCACGACGACTCGTAGAGGGTTCTTTCCGGAGACGAGGCGTACCGTCAGGCGAGGGTCGTCCCTACACGCCGTACCGGCGCCAACCATGATCGCCTCGTGCTTTGCGCGCAGGGTGTGGGCAAAGCAAAGCGACTCGGACGAACTGATCCACTGCGAGCTGCCGCTCGTGGTCGCCAGACGCCCGTCGAGCGTCTGGGCGTAGCTCACGGTAACCGCCGGACGGGTATTTGCTCTCTTCTCCACAGTTTCCATATCGCCCACGAGAAGACACCCTCGGACAGTTAGAAGGTTAACACGGCCGGTACGTTGCGCACGAGCATTCGCATCCTGGCATACTGCACCAGATGAACGGTGGCGAGAGAAACACAGCGAGCGAGGACAGGATACTGCTCGAAGGTATGATCTTCCACGGCCGCCACGGGACACTGCCCGCCGAACGCGAGCTGGGCCAACCCTTCGTCGTGGACATCGAGCTGCGTCTCGACCTGCAAGCCGCGGGACTCTCCGACGACCTGACAAGGACGGTCGACTACAGCGAGGTTCACCGCCGGGCCAAGGAGATCGTGGAGGGACCGCCAGTCAGCCTGACCGAGACGGTCGCCGAAAGGATCGCCGGTACGGTACTGGAAGATTATCCTACGGTGCAGGCAGTCCGCGTCAAGGTCGCCAAGCCAAACGTCCGGCTCGACGACACCGTACTCACCGGCTCCGCCGTCGAGGTTTTGCGCCGCCGCGAAGTTGGTTTCGCGTAAGAGCTTCGCCCGGGTTCGACCTCTTCACACCGAGAGCAAACCACGTCTAGAGCGTGGACGTACTAAAGTATTGTATGAGCGCGAGACCGGCAGATCATGCTTGACGACGCATCCCAACAGCCTGCCATCAGCCCGTCTCGTCCGGCCGTGTCGGAGCGTTCGGGGCAGATCGAGGTGCTCACGAAGGTGTGCGCCGACGACCTGCTCTCCGCCTTCGGCCTGGGTGGGCTACGCTATGGTCGGCACTTACTGGGACTAATCTCGCGGATACCGGCGCGACGGCTGGCGCGTCAGGTCGCGACCTACGACGAGATCGTCGGCGAATCGGGGCTGGCGGCAGGTGGCGCGTGGGCTCTGGAGCGGATGGCCCGTCGCGTGGAGGTCGAGGGCCTGGAGAACGTGCCGCGGGAGAGTCCGTTGCTGCTGGCTGCGAACCATCCGGGGCTCTCCGATACGGTAGCCCTGTTCGCCACTACCCCCAGAGCAGACCTGCGCGTGGTGGCGGCGGAGCGACCGTTTCTGGATGCGCTACCGAACACCTCGCGATACCTATTCACCGTGAACGAGCAACCTCCGGGACGCTTCGGGCTGGTCCGGACCGCGACCCGACACCTGCGCGGGGGTGGGGCGGTTCTGACGTTTCCCGGCGGAAAGATCGAACCGGACCCCGCGGTACTGCCCGGCGCGGTGGAGGCCCTCGAGCACTGGTCGGCGAGCGTGGACCTCTTCGCGCGACTCGTGCCGGACCTCGTAGTCGTCCCAGTCATCGTCAGCGGCGTGCTCTCCCCTACGGCCCTGCGCAACCCTCTAACCTTCCTGCGCCGCCGGAAGGAAGACCGCGAGTGGCTCGCCGCCACGTTCCAGATGTTGACGCCCGCACTGCGCAACGTAACCACGAGGGTCGCGTTCGGCCGGCCCATCCACGCCGGCGATTCAGTCGAGATGTCTGTCGGCCGGGCGGCTCTGGAAGAGGCGCTGCGTCTGATCGAACGGGGCGGAGCGAAGCGATGTTAAAGATGCGCCGTATGTGGCGCGGATCGCCGTTAGCGTTCCTCTTCGTCACGGTCTTCGTGGACATGATCGGGTACGGCATCGTGATACCGTTGCTGCCTTTTTACGTGCAGCGATACACGTCGGGCGCTGTACTGATCGGGCTACTCGGGTCCCTGTACGCGGCGATGCAGTTCTTCGGCGGGCCGTTCCTGGGCGGCCTCTCGGACCGGGTCGGACGCCGTCCGGTACTATTGTTCTGCCTGTTCTGCACGTCGCTCGCCTACCTGCTGCTCGGTCTGGCGGACACATTACTTCTGCTGGTCGTGTCCGTCGCTCTGGCCGGCGGCGCCAGCGGGACTCTGGCGACCGCCCAGGCCTACATAGCCGACAGCACCTCGCCCGCGGATCGCGCCCGCGGACTCGGCCTGGTCGGGGCCGCCTTCGGGCTCGGCCTGATCGCCGGCCCCGTCCTCGGCGGCTTCTTGAGCCTCTTCTCTCTCAGCGCTCCGGCCTTCGCCGCATCGGCGTTGGCTCTGGTCAACGTGGCGTTAGGTTTCCTCATCCTGCCGGAATCGCTACCGATGATGCGCCGAACGTCGACCCCGATCCTCCGCCTCAACCCTGTTACGCAGCTCGGTAGCATGCTGGGCATGGTCAGCATCCGGGTGCTGCTACTCGCGGTCTTCTTGTTGAACCTGTCCTTCGCGGGACTGCTGACCAACTTCCCGCTCTTCAGCAACGTGCGCTTCGGTTGGGACGCCACCGCCAACGCCTTCTTCTTCGCGTTTGTCGGCGCGTGCGCGGTGCTCACGCAGGGCGTACTGCTCGGAAAGCTACAGCCGCGCTTCGGCGAGAAACGGCTCCTGCTAGGCGGCCTCGCGCTGATGGCTCTCAACCTCGGCCTGATAGCGCTCGTGCCTTTCGGTCCTCTGCTCTATCCGGTCGTGGGGATACTGGCGATAGGTATTGGTCTCGCTATCCCCGCCTTGACGGCTCTGGTCTCGCGACGCGTCTCGGAGCGCGAGCAGGGCAAGGTCATGGGTGGCCAGCAGGCTATCCTCAGCCTGACCCTGATCCTCGGGCCCTTGATCTCGGGCCTCGCCTTCGACCACCTCGGCGTGCCGTCTCCCTACTGGATCGGCGGCATTTTGGCGGCACTGGCTCTGCTGGTGGCAGCGGCGGCCCTGCTACCGAACCACTCCGCGATCCTCGCGAGGAGGAACATCGTGAAGCCGTTCTTCCTTGGACGGAGGTCTCTTCGCAAACCACGAAAACCGGGAGCGTGATCTATGACTTCTTCGAGTAGACCCGCGAACTTCGCACTCCAGATCGGTATAGTCCTCTTCACCCTCGGCACGGCGCTCATCCACTTCTCGCTCAATTTCCCCGACCCGGTATTTATCCTCAACGGCCTAGGCTACCTCGCGCTGCTAGCAGGGCTGTACCTGCCGTTCCCTCAGCTCGCGCGTTACCGGAACGCCGTGCGGTGGACCCTGATCGGGTACGCGGCGCTCACCATCTTTCTCTGGATCCTGTTCGGAGAACGCACTCCTATTGGATACACCGCCAAAATCTTCGAGGTCGCCTTGATCTTGTTGCTTCTAGTCGATGCCCGCAGATCTCGCTCGTCCTCGCCGTAGACGCGAAAACAGCACAAGGAGCCAACGACGTGGACGAGTACAAGCTGGCGCGGAGCTCGGCCTCGTGAGCCTCGGCGTCGGGCTGGCGCTGCTCGCAGCCCCGGCACGGACCACCGAGAGTTTCGGCATGGGAGAGCGCCCTAACCTCGGCCGCTTCCTCGGCATGCGCGGCCTGATCCTCGCCGCCGGCCTCCTCCGCAGCGAGAACCCGACACCCTGGCTCCGGGCACGAGCCATCTCCGACGCGGCTGATGCAGCACTCCTCGCTGACGGCGCTGCCTCCGGCGCCTTTCCGCGAAGCCAGGCGATGTTCGGGTTCGTCGTGGCTGCGGGCTTCAGCGCCTTTGGACAGTAGTAGTGAGACGACTTCATTCGGCATCGGTGAGGTCGGTAGGGTAGTGTCTGCGGCGCACGCTTGAGACGGTCAAGGACGACTAGCGTTTGCGGGACTCTCTTACCCCGCGTAGGAGGCAGAGCGCAGCCACCACCCCGAGCGATGCGACGCCCGCGGCGAGCAAGAGCGCGAACCTGTAGCCTGCCACCAGTGCTTCGGCTCCGGGGTACGTACCATCGGATAGGGCAACGGTGCGGGCTGCCGCGAGGGTGAGAAGGGAGGCCAGCCCCATCGCCGTTCCCACCTGCGCGGAGGTGTTCATGAAACCCGAGGCCAGACCGCGCTTCTCTTCTTCTACCGCCGAAGTTCCGCGAGCGGTGGAAGCGACCGACGCGCAGCCCAAGCCCAACCCGGAAAGCGTGGCGCCCGCGAGCACGTAACCCACGCCGCTCTCGGCGGTGATGCCCGCGGTAACGAGGGCGGATGCCGCCACTACAGCGAGCCCCAAAGACATCGTTACCCTGCCGCCCATGCGACCGGCGATCCGACCGCCCAGCACCGAACCGGCGATCACGCAGAGGCTGAACGGCAGGCCCGTCAAGCCAGCAAAGGACGCGGAGTAACCCAGGGTGTTTTGCAGGTAGAGGGTGACCAGCACGCTAACCGGGGCGGTGGCAGCGGTGAGCGCGAAGGCGACCAGAGCCGCCCCCACCAACTCGCGCAGGCGGAAGAGTCTCAAGGGGACCAGGGGATGGGCGACGCGCCGCTCCACGAACACAAAGGCCCCGAAGAACGCGGCGGCGAACGCCGTTACGGCCCCGAGAAGGTCCAACCCGGGGGAGGTCGAGGAGTCCCGGCTCTCGGGGAGCAGCACGTAAGAGAGCGCGATCCCCGCCACGCCCAGGGGGACGTTGAGGAAGAAGATCCACTCCCAGCCTAAAGAATCCGTGATGAGACCGCCCAACAGCAACCCCGCCGCCCCTCCCCCCGCGGCCACCGCCGTCCACACGGCCACCGCGCGGTCCCGCTCCGGGCCCTCCGCGAAGATGGTGGTGACGATCGAGAGCGCCGCCGGGGCGGTGATCGCCGCCCCTAGCCCCTGCAAAGCACGCGAGACTACCAGCATCCCCGGGGAAACCGAGAGGCCGCAGCAAAGCGAAGCCACCGCGAACAAGGCCAGCCCAGCGACGAAGACCCTCCTCCTCCCCCACAGGTCTGCCACCCTTCCCGACAGGAGCAAAAAGCCCGCGAAGAACAACACGTAAGCCGAAACGACCCATTGCAGACCCGCTTGTGAGAATCCAAGGTCCTCTCCGATTGAATGTAGGGCGACTATCACCGCGTTCACGTCCAAGACGTCTACAAACTGCGCCACGCACAACAGCGCCAGCGCCGCGTCCTTGCGCCCAACCCGAGTGCCGCCTCTCTCATCCACGGCGTTCCTTCACCCACCGCCTTTAACGATATATCTTTAACGTTAAAGCAGTGTAGCATGAGGATCATGGGCCGCAAGAAGGCAAGGGCAGGCCCGTCTTCGGGCGGTTCAGGTGGGCACCGCGTGACCCTTACGCGGATCGCCGAAGAGGTCGGGGTCTCCGCGATGACGGTCTCCAACGCGTACAACCGCCCGGACCAGCTCTCGGAGGCTTTGAGGGAGCGTATCTTCGAGGCGGCCACGAAGCTCGGCTATCACGGTCCTGACCCGGTGGGGCGTTCCTTGAGGCGCCAGAGGACGGACGTGGTGGGGGTACTGTACTCGAACCCGCTCTCCTACGCCTTCGGCGATGCGGCCGCGGTCTCCTTCTTGCGGGGGCTGAGTTCGGTCACCGAGGAGGCGGACTTGGGTCTGCTACTCGTGCCCGCGGCCGGTGGCGCCTCGGGAGAGCGCGACCCCCGGGCGGCGGCACAGGCCGCGGTAGACGGGTTCGTGATCTACTCGATGAGCGACGAGGAACCGCTGTTGAGAGCAGCCTTGGGAAGGCGATTGCCGGCGGTAGTGATAGACCAGCCCCTCACGGAGGGAGCGCCCTTCGTGGGCATCGACGACGAGGCGGCGGCCCGAACGTCGGCAGAGCACCCCCTTCACCTCGGGCACGAAAGGTTCGCTGTCGTGTCGTTCGCCCTCTCACCGGACGGCCGGGAAGGGATCGCAGACCTCGACCGCCAGGAGCGAGCCGCGTTCCGCGTGAGCCGTCTGAGGCTACGGGGCTACCGGGCCGCGTTGGAGGGCGCCGGCCTGCCCTGGTCGGAGGTGCCCGTCTACGAGTGCCCGGGCAGCGACAAAGAACTCGGGCGTAGGGCGGCAGGGGCATTGTTATCCCCGGAGCACCGACCGACGGCCGTCCTCGCCCTGAGCGACCAGCTCGCTCTAGGCGTCGTCGAGTGGGCAACAGCGCACGGGATTTCCGTACCAGAAGACGTCTCCGTGGTCGGGTTCGACGACGTCCCCGAGGCGGCCGTCGCCGATCCTCCCCTGACCACCGTCCACCAGGACCACGCCGAGAAGGGGTTATTAGCCGGACGGATGCTGGTCTCACAGCTTCGTGAGGAAGACGGCCCGAGCGCCGGATCGCTGGCAACACGTTTGGTGGTTCGAGGTTCGACGTCTCCACCTCGTGAGCGCTGACACTCCCCTACTACGTACGGCAACCGCGCCAACCTCACGAACGCGAACCCATGCCCAGGGATTCTCACACCCTCTAAGCCACCCATCGCCAGGTGACGAACAAAGTCGTCAGCGCCATGCCCAGGCCGCCGCTGACGAGGAGCCACGCCACGAGGGCGGGTCTGTTGCGCGACAACAGGAGGCCCAGCACCAGGAAGAGTGGGAACGCTTCGAGCATGAAGCGGGGCAGGCCGAGGAGCGGTATCAGGGGGCTCGGCGTGAGCACGTGCAGCAGCATGACGACGAAAGAGAACGCGGAGAGCCCCGGTGGCAAGACGACGAACCCGATGCCCATGAGAACGAGGAAGATAGCGAGGAACACGATGTTGATGGCGCTGGAGGCTTCGAGCGTCGGGCCGGCCCTCGGGTCGAGGAAGAGGGTCGCGGGGTCGAGGAGATAAGGCACGCTGTCCCCGGCATCGATCCAAGCCTCTCCGAGCGTCGTCAGCGGGTTGGTGAGTTCGCGGCCCCAGAAGACGGTCTGCGCGTTCGCGAAGAGCAGGGGATCACCGAACTGGTACCACAGGAAGACCATGTACCCCAGAAGCCCGGCCGGCACGAGGGACAGCTCCCAGGCGCCGCGCCAACCGAACTCCTGCCGGTGGCGTAACCACTCGTACCCCAGAGGTATGAGCAGGAGCACCCCGGAGTTGCGGGTAGCGGCGGCCAGGGCCCCCAGAAGGCCCGCGAGCAGGAGATCCCGCCGGACATAGGCCGCCCAGAACGAGCCGGCGCCGAGAGCGACAAAGAGCGCCTCCGTGAACGGAGCGTTGAGATAGAAGGCCGTCGGGAAGAAGGCGAAGGTGAACGCCGTGGCCCTCGCCACGTTCTTGCCCCGGAACTTCTCGGCGATCCGGTACAGGACGTACAGCGCGAAGGCGGTGGCGACGAGGGAGACGAGGATACCCCAGAGGGCCGGCCCGCCGCCCAGGACGTTTCCGACGCGCATGATCATCGGGAAGACCGGGAAGAAAGCGGTGCTCTCCGGGGCGCGCGCGATGTAACCCGCGGCGGCGATCTCCGTGTACCACGCCCCGTCCCAGTGGGCCCAGTAGCTCAGCAAGCCCGGCTGCTCCAGCGGGTCTCCGGCCGGTTCCGCCCACGGCAACGCGACCGCCGCGACCGCCCCCACCCCGAGGAAGAGCAGCCGCGAGAGCGCGAAGACCGCGAGGACGAACGGCCAGGCGGAGTCGCCGGAGGGAGCGGGGGCTGTCTCAGTAGCGGAGATTCGGTCCCCTGTTTATCGCCCACCAGGCGCCGGTGAAGGCGAGCGCCGCCAGCAAGAAGACCACCGCCAGGGTCGGGTAGTGGTTCAAGTCGGAAGCTCTGAGTGTCGCGTAGCGCGCGGCGTCGACCATGTAGAAGATCGGGTCGAACAGCGTCGCGACCCGCAAGGCTCCCGGGAGCATCTCGACGGAGTAGAACACCCCACCTAGAAAAGCCAGCGGCTGGATGACCACGTTCGTGAGGAAGGAGATGTGGTCTATCCTGGTCGCGAGAGCCCCGACCATCGTCCCCAAAGAAGCGAAGGTAAACGAAGATAAGACCCCGATCAGGACCAGAAGACCCGGGTGCTCGACGGTCACCCCGACGAACGGTATCCCCACCACGAAGACCCCGAGCCCCATGATGAGGCCGCGCAGCGTCCCGCCCAGAGAGTAGGCCAGCGCGATCTGCAGGTCGCTCATCGGGCTTATGAGGACCTCGTCTATGTAACGCTCGCGCTTGGCGTCGAACACCGACCACGAAGAGTTCATGTGCGAGCCGGTGATTAGGCTCATCAAAGCCACCCCCGGCAGGATGTACTCCAGGTAGGGTACCCCGTCCACCTCCCGGATGCGGGTACCCAGGGCCACCCCGAAGACCACCAGGTACAGGAGCGAGGTAAGGAGCGGCGGCACGATAGTCTGTATCCAGATCCTGGTGAAGCGCAGGATCTCGCGCGAGAGTAGCGTCCGAAACGGCCTATCGACCAGCAACATGGCCCATCACCTTCAGGTAAACCTCCTCCACGCTCCTCGCCTCGTACCGGGCCTTCAGCCCCGCGCTCGTGTCCTGGGCGGCGATCTTGCCATCGTTGATCAGTGCGATCTCCTCGCACAACTCCTCGGCCTCTTCGAGGTAGTGCGTCGTCAAGAGTATCGTCAGTCCCCCGCGGTTCAGCTCCCGGATGTACTCCCACAAAGAGTAACGCAGCTCTATGTCGACCCCCGCCGTCGGTTCGTCGAGGAAAAGTATCTCGGGGTCGTGTATGAGCGCGCGGGCGAACATGACTCGCCGCTTCATCCCCCCCGAGAGCGTGTTGACCCGGTCCTTGCGCTTGCCGACGAGACCGAACCGTTCGAGCAGCTCCTCGGCCCTCTCGCGAGCCTTCCGCTTCTCGACACCGTAGTAACCGGCGTGGTACAGGAGAACCTCCTCGACGGTCAGGAACTTGTCGAGGTTCATCTCTTGGGGGGAGACCCCGATCATGCGCCGCGCCTCCCGGAACTCGCGGTGGGCGTCCCACCCGAAGACCTCCACCCTCCCCGAGTCGGGACGCGCCAGGCTCACCACGCTGTTGATGAGCGTTGTCTTCCCCGCGCCGTTCGGCCCGAGCAGCCCGAAGAACCGCCCGGCCTGTACCTCCAGCGAGATCCCATCCAGCGCCAGGAGCCCGTTCGAGTACGTCTTCCTGAGCTTCTCTACCTTGAGGGCCGGAACCACTCCATCTATCAAGCGCGCATCACCTCCCCGGCCGCCTTCTCCCCCGAGAGCATGGAGCCGTTTATGGATGAATCTTCGGTGTACTCCCCGGCGAGCACCAGCCCTAACGTACCTGTAAGGTTCTCCGGCAGCCTCTCGTGGATGCCCGGCGGTTGGGGAAACTGGGCGTAGGGCACACGGTAGACGGCGAGCGGCGCGAGATCCGCCTCCGGGTACCATCGGGTCACTTCCTCGACGCCGCGACGGTAGATCTCCGCATCCGGGAGCTCGAAGCCCCCGAGCGCCACGACGCTGAGGAGGTGCTGCCCGCGCGGGGCATACGACGAGGCGACGGCGCTGATCTCCACGGCGTTGTTCACGAATCCTTCGTCTTCGGCGCTCAGGACGATCTTCTTCCCGCTCCCCAACCCGCCGGCCGCGTAGTAGACGCAGACCTGCCCGACCGAGTCCTCGGGCGCCGCCGCCCCCGCGAGCCGCCTCGCTACCGACGCGTCCGTCGCCACCACCACGGCGTCCGCCTCGTGCTTCTCCCCGGCGACCTCGACGCCGACTACCCGATCCCCCTCCC
The DNA here is from genome assembly GCA_020200675.1 of Actinomycetota bacterium. Lineage (GTDB taxonomy): Bacteria > Actinomycetota > Rubrobacteria > Rubrobacterales > Rubrobacteraceae > Rubrobacter_F. The sequence goes on along the minus strand of JAIVIG010000031.1, from coordinate 8,597 downwards.
GCAGCAGCGAGCGGACCGGGCTGTTCGTGCGCACGGCGCCGACCGGCAACCGGGCGGCGAGCTGTTTGGGGATTTCGCCGATCCCGCGGGCGGGTACGGCTATCTTGCCGGTCGCGAGCATCTTGAAGGTGAACCGCAGGACGCGCGACGAAGTCGAAAGCGAACGGTCCAGAAAGATCCCACCGTAGAACGGACGGTAGAAGTCGTCGACTATCCTCCCGGAGAACCCCTCTCTCCGCAGATACTCAAGCGACGAGACGTCCGCCCCATCTAATTTCCCCGCGGCCTCCGCCCTCTCCACGACGCTCTTCGCCGCCAGTTTCAGGGTCTCGAGCTTGTCCGAGAAGGTCGCCGCGTCCGAGAGGAGTGACGGCACGAGAGCCTTCGGGTCCCGCAACGGATCGGAGAGTACGTCCTTCTTCCTTCCCCTACAGACGATCGCGCCGGGGTCGAAGGCCCTGAGGTTCAGCGCCTCGTGGTCGAGGTGCCGTCTCGAAACCGGGTAGGCGGTGAAGTACACCTGGAAGCCCCGGTCCAGCAGAAAGCCGTCCCGCTCGTCCGTCCGCACCCGTCCGCCGACGCCGTCCGACGCCTCGAAGACGACGACCTCGACGCCGCGTTCCGCCAACACCTTTGCGCAAGTGAGGCCGGCGAGCCCGGCCCCGATAACGATCACCCTCATAAGTTAGAGAGTGTAACCGCCTCGCGGGAGAGAAACTAGCGGGTGGATTACACGCCAGGGCGCCGGTCGATTCGCTACACGCGCGCGAGCGCCCGGCAACGAGCACCGTGGTGTTCGAAAGGCTAACCCTGGAGGCGGTCTCGTACTCACGAGCACAAAAAACCCGGCGGCGGGTTCTTCTGGCGACCCACCACCGGGTGTCGAGAGGTTAACCGGGGGCGAAACACAGGTGCAGGCCGTGTAGGACGCCCCCGGAGGGATAAACCCTATCCTTATTCTACTCCGATGCTACCTGCGCCGCAGGACCGCGTAGCCCAGGACGCCTCCGCCGACGAGCAGGGCGGCGGCCGGCAAGAGTATCGACCCGACCGGCACACCACCGCTCTTGGGGAGATCCTTCTCCATCATCATCGTCTCTTCCTGCATCACGGTCATCTCCTGCGCCATGGCGGTCGGCGCGAGGATCAGCATGGCCACCAGAGCGGCCGTAGCCAAATAAAGTACTCTCTTCACGAGCGTTCTCTCCTTCTTTCGTTCCTTCGGCACTTTCCACAGGGCCTGCACCAAACCCTCTTGACCCTATCGTAACGCAGTATTATCCCCGATGTAACCCTTATTAAACCTAAAGTAGGTCTACGAAGGCTCTTTATCCAAAAATTGCGTCCGTCGGGGCAGCCCCGAAACCCGCTAAGAGGGCTAGTTCCGCTCTCCGAACTCCAGCCGCACCTTGTGCTCCGCGTCGAGGACGAGCGCGGCGGCGTAGGGCTTGCCGGCCTTGCTCTTGAAACCCTTGAGTTGCCCCGTGCGACCCTTCGTCAAGAGTTGTCTGGCCTGCGCGGCGCTTATTCGCTTGCCCGAGACGGTCTTCCAGATGGCGAACTTGCAGCCCGATTTCCAGGCCGAGCAACCGTAGGACTTCTTCGTCTCCACCACCGGAGAGCCACATTTCGGGCAGGCCCCCAACGGCTCGCCGCTCTTGCCGCCACCGTTTCTACCGGCCTTCGCGGGGGCTGCGACTTTCTCGCCCTCTTTGTTGCGCACCTCGTCTACGAGGGCGGACGCGAAGCCGTTTATGTCCGCCATGAAGTCTTTGCGGCTGCCGGCGCCCTTCTCCATGCGGGCCAGCCGTTCCTCCCAGCGGGCGGTCAGTTCGGGAGAAGACAGGGGACTCTCCCCGAGCAGCGCGATCAGGGCTCGCCCTTTCTCCGTGGGCACCAGTATCTTTTTCTCCCGGACGAGGTAACCGACCTTTAGCAAGCGCTCGATGGTCGCCGCCCTCGTGGCCGGGGTCCCGAGCCCCGACTCCTTCATGGCCTGCCTCAGCTCCTCGTCCTCGACAAACTTCCCGGCGGTCTCCATCGCCCCCAAAAGCGCCGACTCCGAGTAACGCGGCGGGGGCTTGGTCTCCCCCTCCTTGACCGCGACCTTCGAGACGGGCCACTCCTGACCCTTTTCGATGGGCGGCAGAACGGGCGGCTCCTTCTCTTTCTTACCGCCGACCCCGTCCGGATAGAGCTTGCGCCAGCCGGCCTCGAGCACCACCCGCCCCCGCGAGAGGAACGTCTCCCCTTCGACCACCGTGACCACGGTAGTGTTCTCGAACCGCGCAAGCGGGAAAAAGACAGCGAGGAAACGCCGCGCGATAAGGTCGTAAACTCTGGCTTCGTCCGGCGGCAGGTCCCCGGAGGTTTTCTTGTTCGTAGGCACTATCGCATGGTGGTCCGTAACCTTTGCGTCGTCCACGATCCTTTTGTTTATGGGCAACCTGTCGAGGGCGAGAAGCTCCGTGACGAACGGCGCGAGATCCGCCAGCCCCCCCGCGGCCTCGACCCGTTTCTTTAGCGTCCCGACCATGTCCTTGGAGAGGTAGCGGCTGGAGGTGCGGGGGTAGGTTATGAGCTTGCGCTCCTCGTAGAGGGCCTGGGCCGCCCGCAGCGTCCTCTCCGCCGTGAAGCCATACCTCGCGTTGGCGTTGCGCTGTAGCTCGGTGAGGTCGTAGAGCAACGGCGGCTTCTCGGTCGCGGTCTTTTTCTCGGCCTTCCGTATGGTGCCAATACCGCCGCGCACCTTCTCCGCTATCCTCTCGGCTGCCTCCTTCTCTTTGAGGCGGTTCTGCTTGTCCTTGAACCAGACGCCGTCGTAGGACGTGTCCTCGCGGGCGAACCGGGCGTAGACGGTCCAGAACTTCTCCGGTTTGAAGCTCTCTATCTCCCCCTCGCGGTCCACTAGCAGCTTCAGGGTCGGGGTCTGGACGCGGCCGACGGAGAGGACGTTGCCAGGGCGGCCGAACCTCGTCGAGTACGCGCGGGTGGCGTTCATGCCCACGATCCAATCGGCCTCACCACGGCTGCGGGCCGCGTCTTCGAGAGGCTTCATCTCCCGGCCGTCGCGCAGAGAGGCGAACCCTTCCCGGATCGCCTCGGGAGTAAGCGAGGAGACCCACAGGCGTCGCACGGGCTTTCTGCACCCCGAGAGCTCGTAGAGGTAGGAGAAGATCAACTCCCCCTCCCGCCCCGCGTCACACGCGTTAACGACCTCCGTAACCGGCGCCGAACGCATAAGGTTCTTCACGACGCCGAACTGCTCGCGGGTCTTCGCGTTGACCTTTACCTTGAACTTCTCGGGGACGATGGGCAGCGTCTCCAGGCGCCACCTCTTGTACTCCTCGCCATAGGCGTCGGGCGGCGCCAGCTCTGCGAGGTGGCCTATGGCCCAGGTGACGGTCCACCCGTCCCCGGTCAGGGCGCCCTTCTCCCGGCGGTGGCGTCCCAGGGCGTTCGCCAGGTCCCTGGCTACGGACGGTTTCTCGGCGACGACGAGCCTCATAAAAGGAGTATAAGGGACAAAGCAGAGGAGACTAGAGGAGATCCCACCTGACGATCACCCGAACCGGTACTGGCTGGCAACTGGCCCCCGGCTTCTCGGAGAGTCGCGAACTCGGCGTGCGAGTATCTTAGCGGCCACAGCTCGGGGAGGGGGAGGCCATGCATATTCTCGCGATCTTTCCGGACGGCTTCAAGGTCGGTGACGGGGTACCAGCGGCCGTCATCTCCAGGACTGACGTCGCCGGCGAAGTAACGTTCGAGGTGCTCGTTCCAGCGGTCCTCGAAGATGGGCTGGCCCTTGAGGTACTCTAGGTAGGCTTCGCGAGAGGGGTAGGTACCTTCGAGGCGTCGATGCACCGGATTCAGGAGTGCGTCGATCTCGTCGGTTATTTCGGAGCCGCCGTCTATGAGGACAAGACCACTGAACCTCTCCGGGTGGTACGCGGCGAGGTAAACCCCGATCATGGCACCCATAGAATGCCCGGCCAGCACCACCTTCTCGAGACCCTCCCGATCCATGATCGTGAGGAGGTCCCGTGCGTGCCCCGGAATACCGGCCTCGACTTCAGGGATTTCATTCGAATCCCCCCTCCCACGCAGGTCCGGTGCGAGAAACCGCCAGGGCCCACCATTGGCGCCCGAGGCGGGAGCCAGCCTCTCCACCAGGGTCTCGAAGGCTTCCGCTCGCCCGGTGAGACCGTGTACCAGGAGGGCCGTGCGAGGCGCATCCGCAACGCCCCACTCGACGGTTTTCAGGTTCACATCCCGGGATTGCGTCATGCTTCATGCCCCTTTCTGTCGCCCATATCGAGGAACCGCTCTCGAAGTTACTGAAGGTCTCCGCGGAGTACCACCCTGGCAGAGTCCATGCGCGGCTCCTCGGGAAACTGCTCCAGGGTGATGCCAGCGCGCTGGTAGCCCCCAGCTACCTCCGGACACAGGGCGGAGAGCTCGCCCCGTCCCCGGTCGTCCACCACGAAGGTACCGGCGCTGACGCGCCCGCCCTCTTTGCCGAACCACAGCTCGTAGTACTCGTCGTTCCCCGTCTCCGGCAAGCCCCAGACCTCCAAATTCGCTTTCATGTCGGAGCCCGAACCCCGCACCTCGAGCTCCCCACCCGCTCCGGGCGCGAGCTCCGTCGACGCGAGCTCAGCCGTCATCTCCGGCCGGTCGAACGCTCCGACCCAGTAAGCCACCACCAGCCCGGCGGGAATTAGGAGGAGCGCCACCACGGCCCGCCTCGCGGGCGATAATAGGCCCCGGCCGTCCCGCGCCGTCTCGGCGGATGTTGTCTCCTGGCCCCCTCTGCGTTGGGGCAGCGCGCCGAGGATGCGCGCCTTCAGGTCCGGGGATGCGGAGGAAGCGGCGATGGAGGCGCCGGCGAGCCGCTCGTGGGTCTCGCGCAACCCGTGCTCTTCGTTTCGGCACGCGGCGCACCCGGCGAGGTGCCGCTCGACCGCCTGCTCCTCCTCGGGGTCCAGGGCGCCGAGCACGTACGGGCCGAGCAACTCCCGCGCCCACGCGTGTTCCTCGCGCGGATCTCCGTTCGGCTCCCGGCGATCACCCATCCTCGGTCCGTCCGTGCTGTCGGTCGTTTTCGCGATCATCTCCCGGCTTCTTCGGGGCTACCAAACGTTCGCGGGCGGCGCGCAGGGCCGCTGTGGTGCGGCTCTTGACCGTGCCCAGAGGCACGCCGGTGCGGTCCGAGATCTCGCGCTGCGAGAGCCCTCCGAAGTAGGCGAGCACCAGAACCTCGCGGTGGGCCGGGGCAAGCTCCGAGAGCGCTCCGACCACGTCGAACGACTTCAAAATCTCCTCGGCGCCGTCGCCAGGATCGGGGAACGCTTCTTCGGCCACCGGCGCAATAGTCCTTACCCGCGCTCTCCGGCGGCGCGCCAGATCGGTGATCCGGTTGCGTGTTATGCGATAGACCCAGGTCGCGAAGGAGGCCCGGGACCGGTCGAAGCCCGCCGCGTTGCGCCACACCGAGAGAAACACGTCCTGCACCAGGTCCTCGGCCAGCGTGCGGTCCCCGAGGTACCGCATTCCCGCGCCGTGGATCAAGCCGCCGTAGCGGTCGTAAAGCTCCGAGAGAGCTTGCTCGTCGCCGGACCCGGCCACCCGCGACATCAGAAACTCGTCCGTAGCGCCTCTCACCTCGAGCCCTCCCCGGCCGCTCCCGAAGCCCGACCGTACCACCGCCGGTCCCCCGACAAGCATATCCGCTCCCGCACCCTTTCGCACGAGGGGCAGGGAACCTTCAAGAGCCTTCGTCCGGTCCGCCAACACCATGATCTTTTGTACGCTCCGGACGGCAACGTGGATGATCTCCGCCGCTACTCACCGGCGAGGGCCGGTCGGGAAGCCTGAGAACTCGCACGAATCTCGCACCTCCGAATCCACGTTATAATTAGAGTAGATTGCTTGTGGATAATCCCGGCGACAAGGGCGAGCAGTTAAATCTGGACCGGGCGGAGCTCCGGGGGGTGGCGCGGCGTCCTGCCGAGGGGTCTCTGAAGAACTTCTTGCGAGACATGAGGAGCCTGGTGAGCGTCCGTACGCTTAGGGCGGCCGTGGCGGAGTTTCAGCGGGATGATGCTTTGGGGCTCGCGGCGCAGCTCGCGTTTTACCTGATCCTGGCGCTCTTCCCGTTCCTTTTGGTCCTGGTCTCGCTCATGGGGACATTCTCCAACGAGGAGCTTGCCAGTGACATCCTCGGCTACTTCCAGCAGGTGACGCCACAGCAGGTCTACGGAATCATCGAAACCTACCTGAGCGACACCATCTCCGGGAGCAGACCGGCTCCGGGGCTGTTCTCCGTCGGCCTGATCGTCGCCCTCTGGTCGGCCTCCGGGGCCTTCGCAGCCCTGATAAACGCCCTCAATAGAGCCTACGACGTAGAGGAGACCCGTCCCATCTGGAAGGTACGCGGGATCGCGCTGCTCATGACGCTCGGCCTCAGCGTGATCATCCTGATAGCCGTGCTGCTCCTCGTGTTCGGCCCGCCGATAGGAAGGGGAATCGCCGATCTCTTCGGGCTCGGGTCGGTCTTCGAGGCCGTCTGGAACATCGTGCGCTGGCCCGTGGCGCTCTTTTTCATGGTGCTCACCGTCGCGCTCGTCATCGTGCTGCTCCTCTACCTCTACATATCCTCGCTGACCATCCTCTTCGGCGCCGAGCTAAACGCCACGCTTGTCAGGATGAAAGAAGAGATCTCCGGCCAGCAGATCCTCGACGCCGAGCCCGCGGGCGCAAAACCCGACATCCTCGAAGAGGATCAACAGGACGTGCGAGGATAGCGTTCGTAGCCTTCGGGTAACCGGCTGTGCCAAATACCAGACACAACCATCAAATCTTCCGTGTATAATTGTTGTCTTGATGGAGGAGTGGCCGAGTGGTTGAAGGCGGCACCCTGCTAAGGTGTTATACCTCTAAACGGGGTATCGAGGGTTCGAATCCCTCCTCCTCCGCTCCAGAAGTTGCTTCCTTCGGCACAACCACGAGAGCATAGAGAAAGGCCGAGAGAGACCTCGGCCCTTCTTACACAAAGAAGTACACCAACGCGGATCGTGGACCCCGTTTCGGACCCTTTTCAGGAGAGCGGCCTCTATCGAGGCGGTCTAGTCCCCTACGCCGGGCAGAACGTGGCTGTAGCGATCGAGTGTCATGGCAACCGACGAATGTCCCAAGAGCTCATGCACGAGTTTGGGATGGTGGCCGCGGGAGAGCAGCAGCGTGACGCACGTGTGCCGGAGATCGTGGAAGCGGATATGCGGTAGGAGGGCGGCGTCCAGGCCGACTGGCCGAGGTGGGAAGAGTACCAAAAGGCCTGCATGAACACCCCGAGTTCATGATGACCAGAGAAGAACGTATTCGGGCGGAGGAATTGGGCCTCTATGACGACTTCTTCGACCTAGCCCAGCTAAAGTAGCCGTTTCCGGCAGGAGGTACCAGGACGGAGCTCTATCATGGGTCCCGTCCCGTACGTTTATGAGAGATTTCTAATCGGACACAAATGCATCTCACATCGGAGGTGGGCATCATCCTTGTGTGGAAGGGTTCCTGTCGGTGTCGAGGAAGGGTACTAGGAGATGATCAACGAAGGACGAGCCAAATTGGGTATCGTCAAGAGTTGGTTCCACGGGGACGGCGGTTACGGCTTCATCCTCCCTGAGGAGGGAGGCGAAGCGGTGTTCGTGCATCACACGTGCATAGCGCCACGCGCCAAAGCGAAGTCTCTGAAGAAGGGTACCCGGGTTAGCTACGAGGTAACCCGGAAGAAGATGGCCGGTTTGTGGGCGAAGGACGTTTGCATAGCAGACTAGCCTAGCACCAAACTGTAACGATCCAGGTTGTGGCCGCCGCCGGTGACGGTGAACGACTGGTCCACGTCGCCGCTGTCGGCATCTTGCTCGGACTCTTGGGCGATTCCTTCTCCGTCGCGGTCGAAGAAGTGGCGATGGTCGCGATCGCGGTGGTCGCGCCGCGCCAGGGCCGGGACTGCGGATACCGTCAACATCATCAACTTCTTCATCGTCAGGTCGTCCCTCCTTAGAGTCGTCGTCCTTACGTAAGATCATGACTCCGGATGGGTGCCTGTACATAGGTAATTCGTCCCGGTACCGACCGGGATGATGTTCCGTACATTAGAGTCTTTGAGAGGCTCCGGCCCTTTCTGTTTATGTGCAGATTCTCATCCGGTTCCTATCGCTTTCTCATCCGAGAGAGGTAACCTGGATCTTGGGTGCGCGGTTCTTTGCCCGACGGGGCAGGGTCCTCGTTCCCCAACATTGGGCGGGGCCGGTCTTTTTCTCCTACTCTTCTCCCGGCCCCCTTCTCGCCCTGTTGCCCCCCGCGCCCTCGGTGGTCTAAAGGCCGACAGCAGTCAGGCCAGGGCCCCGAAGGACCCCGGCCCTCCTCGTTGCGCCTACTCCATCAACGCTGTACGCACCATCCTCAGACAGGGGACTGGCACCACATATGCCAACCATACACATTATCGTAGTAGCCATCCCCCCCGTTCGAGAAGTATCCGAGCTCCCCGTCGGTCAAGAACAATTGGCATATGGGGCCCCGAACTTTGAGCAGAC
>JAIVIG010000492.1 GCA_020200675.1 Actinomycetota bacterium | reverse complement strand
GGCCGGAGTGCCTCGGGTATGTGCTCTGAGGCTCGCTTGTGGAAGCTCCTCGCCGGACACTTGGGCAAGCGGGCCCCGAAGGACTTGACCGTTCCCCTAACGTGGTTCACGAGCTGCGTGCGAGCACCGACCAGCGCCTGGCGCGGGCGGATGATGGCCATATGGGCCTCGGAGTCTTCGCCCCGATGCTTGAGCGGGTACAAGAGCTTCGGATCAAGACGCGCCAGGCGAGCCAGGTTCTTAAGGCGTCTATCTCATCGGTCTTGCGCTTGCTCTGGCGTAGATGAGCCTCAGTTTACGAGCATTGGCTACCAGTACCTCGTGACCGCACTCTTCGAGCACCCTGCTCGCCCACGGCGAGTGGGTACCGGCCTCGATTGCTATGCGCAAAGGCTGCTCTGAGGCGAAGCGCCGCTTAAAGGTTTCGGGGCTGGTGCGCAGCCTACCCTCCTCGATCATCTCGCCGCTCTGTGTGTCGATGAGGCAGAGGTAGGAGTACTTGTCGCCGAGGTCCAGTCCGGCTGTCATCTTCGGTTGCCCTTTGCTACCATCCATGGTGGGCCGATCCTCCTCTCTGGGCCGTTAGAGCCCGTCGAACATTTGCAGACCCTCAGGGTACTGCTTAGGGGGGTCGGCCTTCTCATCTCATCTTCCGAGAGCTCTTTCCTCACTTCGGTGAACAAGGTGGGTGATCTCGTCAGCGATTGTGCCGGGCCTCTCGAGGTGACTGTCACGCAGGCGGTGGGATAAAGCAGTAGCGGCGCATCCGGGAGTAGAATCGGCTCTGCCAAAAACCCGATTCCTTATCCCGCAGGAGCGCCGCTACTTCATGAAAATACGTCTGGTAGTCCCGGATGTCAATGTCCATCCCACCGAGCGCCCCCGCCGCTGTCGCTACTGCCGAAAGCCTTACCTGCATCGTCACGGTACCTTCCGTAAGCCCGTTCGCGATCACAAGCTCCAAGAAGCGATCGTCGATCGTTACAAGTGCGTCTCCTGCGGGCGGACCTTTCGACACTATCCATCCGGTATCACCCCCAAGGACCAGAGCCAGCGCACGGTGGTTTTGGCGGCTTTGATGTACGCTCTCGGACTCTCTTGCTCGGCGTCATCCCACCTGCTGAGGGCGCTAGGAGCCGAGATTTCCAAGATGAGCGTGTGGCGCGACGCCCAAGAAGCGGGCGAGGCTCTGAGAAAGAGCCGACCGAGGGGGAGGGTGCGGGTTATGGGCGCCGACGAGACGGTGTTTTGGGTCAAGGGAGAGGAAGTGGTGGTCGGTTTCGTGGTGGACGGATCCAGCGGCAAGAGCCTGGGATTCGAGGTGCTATTTGAGGGTGAGGCGGGAGCGTTTCGAGGGTGGCTCGAGCCCTACACCGAGGAACTGGGGGTCGAGGTGCTCGTCTCTGACGACAATGACTCCTACTCCGTAGCGGCCGCCGAGTTGGGTTTGGAGCACCAGTTGTGCATCGCGCACGTGCGCAAGTACGTTAGCAAGAGGGCGAAGTCGATCTTGGAGCAGGCCAGGAGGGAGTACGAAGAGCAAGACGACAAACTCCAAAAGCTCTCTGAGGACCTCGAAGTGCTAAAGGGACTACTCAAGGAGCTTTCCGAGCAAGGAATCCACGAGATCGAGCGGTTGCATCGAGGATACCTCTGTGGGCTGCTCCACCCAGGAGGAAGGGCCAGGAGGCCAAGGAAGCCACAGCGGCTTACAGGATGAGGATGCTCACCCTGGAGATCTGGAACAAATGGAGGAAGCTGAGATTGCATCTGGCGAGGCCGAGGTTGGGTCTCGACGGCACCAACAACGCTAGCGAGAGAGGCATCGCTAAGAGCAAGGCACGCTACAAGAGTATGCGAGGCCACAAGAGCATCGAAGGGATGAAAAACGCCATCGCCTTAACGCAGTGGCTCTACAGCGGCGAGAAAGAGCACGACCTGAGCGAGGAGATGGCGGCATAAAACCGGCTCAACGTCTCACTGAAGCTGTTTCTCGAACTTACCCACCGTGTATGGGACAGTTACTAGTCCTACAGTTGTAGTTGGCTTGCCAACCCGCCGCGGCTACCCGTCTAGCTGCTACGGTGCGTTGGCACGCAACCACTCGATGGCCCCTGGTGTCCTGAGCCATCCGGGCAGCGCCTCGGCGAAGTAGACCACGGCCTCGCTCTCGTCCCCGAAGCCCACCAACGCCGGCAACGCGCCCGGCATGCCCCTCCGACCGAGCAAGTACCCCGGTACGAATGGGTTGAACGAGATGGCTTCTTCCAAGGCCGATCGTGCCTCCTCGCCGTCCCCTTCCGTGCGGAACCTCCACAGGGCCCTGGCGTAGACCCAACTCGCC
>JAIVIG010000491.1 GCA_020200675.1 Actinomycetota bacterium | reverse complement strand
AGCCCGTCGTGAGCATAGACCACTTCTGGTTCTCCTGGGCGGCCTTCCGACCCGAAACGCGAGTCTATGAATCCCAAAGCGAGAGGTGAGGATGAAGAGATCTCTGATGTTGACACTGCTCCTGGCGACGATGCTCGTCGTCGCGGCCTGCGGTGGAAGTGAGACGGGCCAAACCAAACGGTCCGCCCCAACCCAGCCCCGACAGACGCAGGCCGAGTCCGCTCCGCAAAGCACCCCTGAGGGGACCGCTCGGGAGGAGTCCACTTGGCAGAGAGTCCCGGCCGACGACGAGGCCGCGGAGAGCGAGCAGAGGTCCACGCAGGAGGGCGAGGAGTCCCCCGGCTTGAGCGTCACGACGATCGAGGGCGAGGAGGTCAAGCTGGGAGGACAGGGTGACGTCACGGCGCTCTTTTTCATGGCGGGGTGGTGACCGCGGTGCATGGAGGAAGCTCGGACTTGGTCCGAGATCCTCCCGGCCTACGAGGCTCGTGGGCTCAACATGCTGATGGTCTCCATCGATCCGTACGAGACGGAAGAGTCCATCGAAGCCTTCAACAGCCAGGCCGGAGTAGCGGAGCCTCTGCCCACCGTCATCGACGGCGATGATATCGCCCGGCGGTTCGGCGCAAACGCGCTTGAGACCACGGTCATCCTCGATCGGAACGGCGAAGTGGCCTTCCGGGACGCCACCATCACCGACGCCGATACGCTGAGGGCGGAGCTGGAGAGCGTGCTGTGAGCGGTCTTCAAGAGCTTGCTAACCACTGGCTCACGAGCCTCGGCGCGCTGCTCCCCTTCGGCTTCGCGTTTGGGGCGGGCATCGTCGCGGCGGTCAACCCCTGCGGTTTCGCGATGCTGCCCGCCTACCTCTCGCTCTACCTCGGCAGCAAGGAGGAAGGGTTCGAGAAACGCTCGGCCATCGGGAGGGCGTTTCGGGCGGTCCTGATCGGGGGCGTCGTCTCTTTGGGATTCGTCTTACTCTTCGGGCTGGCGGGCGTGGTCGTCGCCGCCGGGGGGAGCGCGATCCTGGGGGCAATGCCCTGGGTCGGTACGGTTATCGGCGCGGGTCTCATACTCTTGGGCCTCTGGATGCTCGCGGGCCGTACCCTCTACACCGGCGTCTTCGAGCGCCTCGCCGCGCGCGTCGGAGATCCTACGGCGATGGGCGTGCGGGGTTTCTTCCTGTTCGGCCTCGCCTACGGGCTGGCCTCGCTCAGTTGCACCCTGCCCGTGTTCCTCGCGGTCGTGGGCGGTGGTCTCAGCGCCGGGAGCTTCGTCTCGGGAGCGGGACAGTTCGTAAGCTACGGCCTGGGCATGGTCTCGGTACTATTGATGCTCACCCTGGCGCTGGCGCTCTTCAAGAGGGGCGTGGTCTCCCGGCTGCGCGGCCTCTTGCCGTACGTCCAGTTCGTCTCTGCGGCGCTGCTCGTGGTGGCCGGGGCATACATAGTCCTCTACTGGTGGCCGGTCCTCGCCGGGGGTGCCTGAGTACGTTTCGAAGGCCTATCGTACCTCGGCTCCACAGAGCAGGAGAGCCACGAAAGATTCGCGCTTCAGCATCGTAGCGCGGGCATCTTCTTGCAAGAGAAGTCGCGCATGCGGATTCAGCGACACCCAGTCGATCGAGGCGTAGGGTCCGAAGAGCAACGAGACGAGCTCGCCCGGAGACGTGGCCCTTACAAACCAGTCCTCCTCCAGGCCGCGCAACCGGAGGAAGCTGTCGGGCGCGTGCCCGGAAGAGAATACCGTAAGCGCCTCTCCCACTTTACAGGGGAGCCGCATCAGCTCGGGACTCCGGCTCCGCCTCCGCGCGATAACGTAGAGTTCGGCGTCGAAACGGTCCGGTTGGCGGCGTCTGGCACGGTTCATCCCAATCTCCTCACCCGTTTACCGGTCTCGGGCGCCTCTCGGAGTGCCGGCATAGTCCCCGAAACCGGAGGTAGTCGCTGCTCCGCCGGGTCCGTGCTCCGCGCAGTCATGGAGCGTCTCATTCTTGCCGCGGATCGTCCGTCACCGGCAGGACCAGCACTCTTCCTCCGCTTCGCGACGCAACGACGTTTCTTCCACGGGAAGGACCTCCGCGCCGCACGCGGGGCAGCGGTAGATTCCATAGGGAAGGAGGCGCATCTCGGGATATCCACACTCGCAGGCGTGGCTCCCCAGCAGCGCATCCGGCAGGTGGACGATCTCCCTCAGGGTCTCAGGAACAGCCATGTTCAGCAGACAACCGTACGAGTTACAACGCACGGAGTTCCCGCCGAACGTGCCAAGCCTGCCCGCCTCGCACATGGGGCAGACCAGAAAATCGCGACTGGACGCCGTATCGAAAGCTCTCATGTCCTGTCCTTTCTCCGGCTTAGTC
>JAIVIG010000228.1 GCA_020200675.1 Actinomycetota bacterium | reverse complement strand
AGCCATCTCTCCACCTGCAAGGCCCATCTCGAAAAGTGCACAGGCTGGGCTCCACACGTAGGACACTTTACCTTCTAGGGGGCCTTCGCCGAGCTCGACTTTAGCCATTCAAGCTGCATAGCAAACCGCATCGGTTAGTCGTTCCACATATGCCCGTGGGACTTTTATCGTGTCGGCCTCCCAAGGCGACCCGTGAAAAGTCTGCTCCTCCTGGGCCCACAACTCCTTTCGTACCAACGCGAGCGCATCGGCGAAGGTCGGATGAGCCTTGTGGTACCAGCCCGCCTGACGCCGAAAGACACCAGCTGCCTTCCTCATCCGCTGATGTGCAAACAAGGTCACCACCGAGAACAGTCCCAACAGAGCCGGGGTGGTTCTTCGGATCGCTAACTCCGTCCACTGCCTCTGCGTCTCGAATCCCAGATGCCTACGCATCTCCTGGAAGGTCACCTCCAACCGCCAGCGCATCACAAACCAACGTACTATCTGCTCCGGATCGGCATCGAGGTCGGTACACAGGAGGGCCTGGGGTTTGAACCGTCCTTCGGGGTCGCGGATCAGCACCCAGCGCACGGGCACGGCAGGCAAACCCGTGGAGTACCACACGGCCGTCTCGGAAGCGACCTCGACCACGCGCTCCCCGCTGCCGTACCAGTTAGCAATCTTGACGGACTCCCAAACGGTGTTTGAGTCTTCGGCCACCACGGATAGGTTGGGCAAGCGTTCGCCCTTTATGCGAGGCCTCCCTATCTGATGGGGGCGTCGTGGCGGAGCCGGTTCGTAGAGAGCGGCATCCAGCCTGAGACGGGTAATGAAGGTCACCGGCCTGCTCAAGGACTGGCAACGAGAAAGCAGCTTCAGAGAGGCGTAGGCGCGATCGGCTACGGCCACGATCTCCCGCTGTGGGTACCACCGTCTTAGTACCAAGAGCAGCTGCCAGGCCCACTCGGTTATCTTCTTGTGCCGTCTGCCCCGCTTGGCAGCATAACGCTCGGAAGGAGCCAGAGCCGAAAGGAAAGGCAAAGCCCATACCCTTGAAGCCCAAGGAACCTCCACCAACAACATCACGCACACCCATCTTAGGCCGCTGCTCTTCACGAAGGTTTCGTGGGTGGAGAGGACCGGATCTCGGTAGATGCCCCTGGCAGCGATCTTCCTCCCGTAGCGTCTCTCCAACGTCTCGTCAATGCCTACGACCAGAGGATCTCCTTCGGGCACGAACGTCTCCACCAGCAACCTCAACAGCACACGACTCGCCTCTAGACTCGACCAGCGAGCGCGGCTCAAGACTCGGTGGTAGCGATGGAAGCGCTTCTCCTGTTCCAAGCCCATCGCGCGCAGAGCGGAGCTAACGGTCCTGGCGCCTGGAGCAAGGATCGCGCCTGCCAGAAGCACTTGAACATGTCGCCAGAGGCGCTTGGAGAAAAGTGGCGCGAACGGGGCTAAAGCCCGTATCATCTCTTCGGGTAGGGTACGCACTTCGATCGCCTCTCTTTGAGCGGATGGGTGACGAGCGTACCCTACTCCTTGCGCTCAAAAATGGCTAAAGTCGAGCCTAACGGAGTTCTCGGAAGTAGGGCTACGCGTGGCTCTCACGGTCAGTGCCTTGGCGCCCATCTGGGCGAGCCTGCGCACGGTCGCGGAGCCGAAGCCGCCAGCGCCGCCGGTGACGATCGCCGAAGCGTTGGTGAGGTCCATAAGAGCTCCTAACAGAATGAGTTACGCCGCAGTAGGCGCTCCGAACCAGGTGCTTAGCGCGTCGGGAAGCCCCAGCTCCGTGCCGTCTCCCACCCAGGCGACATACCCGTCGGGCCGAATCAACACGGCAGTGGGCGCAGTGACCCCGCTGAATACCGGAAGCTCCCACTTACCGACGTATTCAGCGTCGATCAGCCGGACTCGATCCGCCCATGGGGTGATGTCGAAGCCGCCGGGCTCGCCGAGGTTGAGTAGCACCGGCCGGGCGTCGTGCAGCAGGGTGAACACGCGCAGCGGGCCGTTGGCGGTGAGCAGGTCCAGATCGGGCATGCGGCGCCCGAGCAGCGGGTGTCCCTCGCCGAGGTCGTAATGGATGTCCAGACCAGACATCTCCGCGGCCAATCGTCTGCGAGGCTCGTCCATACTGAGGAGCTCGGAAATGAAATCGCGCAAGGCGTTGGTGCGGTCATCTGTGCGGAGAAGCGCGACTTGCGCCATCGTGTTCTGCAGCACCCGGGCGGCGACAGGGTGCCGCTCGGCATGATAGGTATCGAGGAGGCTTTCTAGCGACGTCTTCTTGACCACCTGGGCCAGCTTCCATCCCAGATTCACCGCATCCTGCACACCGATGTTGAGGCCCTGTCCGCCCGCTGGGTAATGTACGTG
>JAIVIG010000227.1 GCA_020200675.1 Actinomycetota bacterium | reverse complement strand
CAAAGAGGGCGAAAACGGCCTCGGGCACGATGAAAAACAGACCTAACAGCCGCGGTTGCGTCTGAAATCGGTCGTATGCGTACTGCCCGACCATTTTCGGTTACTTGTTCAGAGGGTCCTTAGGCAAACTTCGCGCCACCAGACAAGCCGATCGCCAACCCACGCAGTTAGTAGCCGACGTTCCCCTACGGCTTCGCCCTAAGGCTCGAGAACAGATCTCGAAGAACTTCGTGCTCCGTCGCGTCGTTGTCCCCAAACGGCCGGCGACACGCCGCTTCGCCCTCTAGTTCGGTTCTCCTCATATCAACCTGCCGAGTTTCCTGCCGCTGCGAGAAAAGAACGCTGTCAGACTTGTCCGCAACCACCTCCCGGACCAGGGCGACGTCGACCCGCTTCGCCTGAGCGGCATAGCCGTACACCAACGCCGTGTCGCAAAGGATGTTTATCAGCCTGGGTATTCCGCGAGAAAAGGTATGCACGATATCACATGCGCCCGATTCGAAGAGCTTGGGATCGCCACCTGCTACCTTGAGGCGATGACCGATATACTCCGTTGCTTGGACCCTGGTGAGCGGGGGAAGGTAATAATCCACAGCAATTCGCTGCGCGAACTGAACGAGTTCTCGCCCTCGCAGCATCTCTCTGAGCTCTGGCTGACCTACCAGGATGAGCTGTAGAACCAAATCCTTGTCCGCGTTCACGTTCGAGAGCATCCGCAATTCTTCCAAGGTCTCGGCGCCAAGATTCTGCGCTTCGTCTATGATCAATACGGTTCGACGGTTCCTCGAATACTCGTCTATTACAAAATCGTAAAACGTCTGGTACAGTGCGACCTTCCCTTTCCCGTGGTAATCCAGCCCGAACGCGAGCAGGACCCATTGCAGCAACTCCCCCCTCCAGTTGCATAAACTTCCACGCGGATCGTCAGGAAAGGGCGTAGAAGACGGGGTTTTAGTGACTGTAATGGGGTTGCGCTGGACATCACCGGTGGTGATGTCCAGCCTTTAAGCAAAAGACCTGATCTCATGATCAGAAAGACTAGGAAGCGGTCTGCACTTCGCGGTATCATGTGTTTGCGCAAACAAACGCATACCCGAAGGAGACCGCTTCCCATGAAGTATAGCAAAGCCGAAGTCCACTGCAAGGCCCATGGCCTGCCCGCACTGCGCTTTGAAGACAGCCAACTGACCTCGTTCTCCGGCCTCGTCCTCCTCCAAGCGCTGTTCGCTCGTCTGGGACTCAAAGAAAGGCTGCGCCACTGCTTCAGCCATCTCACCGTCAGCCCGATCTTCGGACATGCGACCCTGGTACTGTGTTTGGTGCTGCACCTCACGCTGGGATACCGGCGGTTGCGTGATATGCGCTACTATTCGGATGACCCCTTGGTCATGCGGACGCTCGGCCTGCGCCGTCTGCCCGATGTCGCCACGCTCTCTCGGGGATTGGCGAGGGCGGATGCGGAGAGTGCACAGCGCCTGCAGGAACTCGTGCGGGAGGAGGTCGTGACACGGCTGGTGGCCCTTGGGGTCTCGCGCGTGACGCTCGACTTCGACGGCTCGGTGATCGGCACAGGCAAATGCGCCGAGGGCACGGCAGTAGGATTTAACCGCAAGAAGAGGGGGCAGCGCAGCTATTATCCTCTCTTCTGCACGGTCGCCCAGACCGGCCAAGTGCTCGACGTGCTGCATCGTTCCGGCAACGTCCATGATTCGCATGGGGCCAAGGACTTCATCCTCGCCTGTATCGCTATCGTACGGGCGGCCCTCGGAGTCTCTATCGAGGTGCGCATGGACAGCGCCTTTTTCAGTGATGAGATCGTCGGCAACCTCGACGCCGCGGGCGTCGAGTATACCGTGAGCGTTCCCTTCGAGCGCTTTACCGATCTCAAAGCGCGCATCGAGGCACGGCGCGTCTGGTGGCGAGGGACAGCACAGTGGGACTACTTCGAGGCCAAGGGGAAACCCAAGGCGTGGAAGACGCCCCACCGCTTCCTCTTCCTTCGGACTCGCGTCAAACAACAATACAAAGAACCTATCCAGCTCGAGCTCTTCGTCCCGCATGACTACGGCTATGAGTTCAAGGTCATCCTGACCAACAAGCCCTTGGGCGCCCGCAAGGCGCTCGTCTTCCACAACGGCCGGGGCAGCCAGGAGGGGATCTTCGCCGAGCTCAAATCCGACAACGCGCTCGGCTATGTCCCCACCCGCACCTGGGTCGGGAATCAGATCTACCTGCTCTCGGTGATTCTCTCCCATAACCTAGGTCGCGAGCTACAGATGATTGCGCATCCCCCCTCACGCGCGACGCTGGAGAAACGCCCGGCTTTCTGGGCCTTCGAACGCCTGGATACCTTTCGGCGCAGGATC
>JAIVIG010000226.1 GCA_020200675.1 Actinomycetota bacterium | reverse complement strand
GGGGAGGGCGCAACTCTTCACGTCTTCACGGAGAACACTGTGACGCCGGTGACCGTGGCGCTCACGGACCTGAGGACCATACCGAACATGCTGAGGCTCTGGGTGGTGGTCCTGATCGCCAACCTCCTCGGCGCCACGGTCTTCTCCGCCGTGATCGTCTACGGGCACATCCTCGACCCCGAAGCCCTCAAGATCCTGTTCACGGAGGTCTCCCGCAAGGCGGAGTACGGTTTCGGAGCCATCTTCTTGAAGGCTATCTTCGGCGGATGGCTCGTCGCCCTGATGGCCTGGCTCGTGGCGGCCTCCCAGGACACCATCTCCCAGATCTTCTTCGTCTTTTCGCTGGCGTTCCTGATCCCGGCCGCCGGGCTTACGCACTGTATCGCCGGCTCCTCTGAGTTCCTCATAAACGTCTTCTCCGCGAAGCGGACCTTGCCGGAGTACCTCGGCGGTTTCCTGCTGCCCACCACCCTGGGCAACATCGTCGGCGGGGTCGTGCTGGTCACGCTCCTCAACTACGGTCAGGTAATAGGCTCCAAGAAGAAGACGCCCCTGTCTGGGGTCACGGATCAGGGTTAGATGGGATCGGACCAGCACCTCCGCCGGAAGGCCCATACCTCATGAACCCTAACCGGCTATCTCCGGTCGATGCGCTGGGCGAGAGCCCGACTCCTCCCCTTGCCAGAGGATCCGTGCCACGCTCACGGACCAATCAATACGCCGCGTTGAAGCAGCTTATCAAGCAGAATGGGCTGCTGGACCGGCAGCCTACCTACTATGCGGGCAAGATCACCTTCACCCTCGGCCTGCTGGCGGTGAGCCTGACCTTAGTGCTGATCCTCGACAACCTCTGGTTTCAACTCCTGAACGCTGCCTATCTAGCCTTCGTCTTCGTCCAGGTCAGTCTCATAGCCCACGACTGTGGACACCGGCAATTCTCCTTCCGCGTCTCCTGGAAGAATGAGTGGCTCACCCTGATCCTCGGCAACCTGTTGCTCGGCGTGAGCCGCCAGTGGTGGATCGACAAGCACAACGAGCATCACGGTCATCCGAACCAGATAGATGTCGACCCCGACGTAGATATACCACTGCTCGCCTTTGAGGAAGAGCAGGCTCTCGACAAGCGAGGGCTCGCGCGGTTCGTGGTGAAATACCAGGCCGCCTTGATATTTCCGCTATCGCTTCTGCAGGCGCTCAGCATGCACCACAGCGGCATCCAGTTTCTCATCGAGAAGAGAGCGAAGAGTACGTTGGCCGAAGCACTGGCCATGGGAACACACTTCGTGGTGTACTTTGGCTTGCTGTTCTCTGTGCTAGAACCTTTGCAAGCGCTACTGTTCATCGGCGTCCATCGCGGGCTCTTCGGCATGTACATGGTCTCGATCTTCGCGCCCAATCACAAGGCCATGCCCGTTCTGAATAGGGACAGCGAGCTGGACTTCCTGCGCCGGCAGGTGCTGACCAGCCGGAACGTCGTTGCCCACCCGATCACCGACTTCTGGTATGGAGGCCTCAACTACCAGATCGAGCATCACTTGTTTCCGAGACTACCCCGGAACAAGCTGCGAGAAGCGCAGCCTATCATCAAAGACTTTTGTCGAGATCACTCCATCGCTTACCACGAGACCAGCGTGCTCCAATCCTACCGGGAAATCCTGCAACACTTGCATGAGGTCGGTGCGCCGCTCCGCCAAGCGAAGAAAGTGCGCTAGACAGGCATGGTTTACCATGCGCACCTAAGAGAAATGTACACATCCGCAACAGGCTCAAGCGTTGGACGTGAGGCGAGTTCGCAGGGCGCTGTGCTCATCGGCTTGAGGCACTCCTCGAGCAGTATCTCGCTCGGGCGGAAGCGGAGGGAGGGGGCAGGAGCTAAGACCCCCGATTCCGTTGACGAGGTGCAGTCGGCCGGGTCAGGGGCGTGTCGAGGCTCTTCACGAGACTTGTTTCACTGCTCGCACCTCCACAGGGCGACCGCACTACCCCTCGAGGCACAGTCAGGGGTGTAAATACCCTCCCGTCTCGGTGTACGCTATTCGCATGACCCTCCAACGGCTCCCGACTTCGTCCACAACCGCGTGAGGATGTCCCACGCCACCAGCGTGTTATGCTCGTGACTCTGCTCCGGGGGAGCAAGCACATCGAAGCGTCGCGGGCCGCGCTGCGGCGGGAAGGTAACCGGAGAGATATGGCATGAGTAAGAAGGCTGCCGAGACGGCGACAACTGCCCGCACCGGCCTCCCTCGCCTTCGGGGAGTGCTGCTCGTGTTGGGGATCCTGCTCCTGGCGGCCAACTTGCGCCCGGCGCTCACGGCTGTGGCGCCCTTGATCGCTGAGATCCGGACGGACACCGGCGTATCCAACGGGG
>JAIVIG010000030.1 GCA_020200675.1 Actinomycetota bacterium | reverse complement strand
TTCCTCTTCGGGCCTCAGCCGGAACGGATACCCCCCACTCTCCGAGCCGCTTGCGGCCAATTCCAGCTCCACCGCCGCCTGCCCCTCGTATGTAGTCCGCCGGGAACCCGGTACCCCGACGATGGCCGCCACGGCGTCGAAGAGTCGTCCCGCGCTGGAGGTCGGTGGGGTGTTCAAGCCGCGCTCCACGAGCCGGCCAATGAGCCGCACGTTTCGCTCTCCTGCTTCCCGCACCAACGGGAGCGGTAGCTTCAGGGTCTCTTCTTCTCCGTAGAGGTCTATGAGCCGCGCGAGCGCCCCGCGCCACGGCTGCCGGATAGCGGCTGCTCCCCCCGGCAAGGGAGCATACTCCAGGTGCGCCCGCCGCACAAACCCGTCCCGGATACTCCCTTCGAAGAACTCTCCGCCCCAGACGGCCCCGTCGGTCCCGTAGCCGGTCCCGTCCAGGGCGACCCCGATCACACGCTCCTCGTCCGGGCGTTCGTTGTCCGCCAGACAGCTCGCGACGTGCGCGTGGTGGTGCTGCACGCCCACCGCCGGGAGCCCGGCCTCTTCGAGCTCCCGGGCGTACTTGGTGGAGAGGTACTCCGGGTGCAGGTCGTAGGCCACCAGCTCCGGCTGCACGTCGAAGAGCCGGCAGTAGTGCTCGATCCCCTCCCGGAAGGACCGCAGGGTCTCGTAGTTCTCCAGGTCCCCGATGTGGTGGCTTAAGAAAGCGTGGCGCTCTTTTGCCACACAAAAGGTGTTCTTGAGCTCACCCCCGCATGCCAGAACGTGCCGACCGAAGCTCTCCGCCATCGCCAGCGGGGCCGGAGCATAGCCCCGGGAGCGCCGGATAGGATACACCTCTCTTTGGGCTACTCTCATCACGCTGTCGTCGGTGCGCATATGGATGGGCCGGTCGTGTACCAGGAAATAGTCGGCTATGTCGCCCAACTGCTCGAAGGCTTCCTCGTCCCGGTAGGCTATGGGTTCGTCAGACCTGTTGCCGCTGGTCATCACGAGCGGTATCCCGGCGTCGTGCAACAGGAGATGGTGCAACGGGGTGTAGGCCAGCATGACTCCAAGAGTTTTCTGGCGCGGGGCCACCTCTTCGGCCACCCCATCGTCCTCCCGGCGTTCCAGGAGCACTAGGGGCCGCGCCGGGGAAGAGAGGAGCGCTTCTTCCTCCGGTTTCACCCAGCAGAGTTCCCGGACCTGCGCGAGGTCCCGGGCCATGAGCCCGAACGGCTTGTCCTGGCGCACCTTACGTCCTCGTAGAGCCCTCACTGCTTCGGCGTCGAACGGGTCGCAGGCCAGATGGTAGCCACCTAGGCCCTTGATGGCCACGATGGTTCGCCCGCGCAGTAACTGGGCCGTGCGCAGAATAGGATCATTCGGCTCATCGTGTAGCTCCTGGCCTGAGCGGTCCAGAATTCGCGCCTGTGGTCCGCAGACCGGGCAGGCGTTGGGCTGGGCGTGGAAGCGGCGGTCGGAGGGTTCGTCGTACTCCCTCTGGCACTCCGGACACATCTCGAAGTGGGCCATCGTGGTCATGGCCCGGTCGTAGGGTACCGAGCGGGTTATGGTGAACCGCGGTCCGCAGTTGGTGCAGTTGGTGAACGGGTACCGGTAACGCCGGTCCGTGGGGTCGAAGAGTTCTTCGAGGCAGTCTTCGCAGGTGGCGACATCCGGTGAGATCAGGGCTCGCCGCCGGACCCCTTCCAGGCTCTCTTCGATGCGGAACTCCCTCTCCCGCCGCACCGCGAGAGGCCGCCAGGCCACCGCTTCGACAACGGCCAGCGGCGGGGCCTCCTCCCTTACCTCCCGCACGAAAAGTTCCAGCTCCTCCGGGGGTCCCTCCGCCTCGATATGGACCCCCTCGGCGTCGTTGCGCACCAGCCCGGCAAGCCCGCGCCGCCGCGCCAGGGCGTAGACAAAGGGCCGGAATCCCACGCCCTGCACGATGCCCCGCACGGAGATCTCCCGACGCTCCCGGGTGGGCGTTCTCACGACGCCGTCCCCTGCGGGCGCGCGGGAGTCCCCGCGGCGCTTCCCTCCGTAGGGCCGCTCGAATCGGTTCGCAACTCGAGCTCCATGAACTCTACATGTTGCGTATATTGAGGTAACGTTTGATATCCGGCCACTGCGCGACCGTTGCAGCCACGGCTCCCGCTACCAAGCCTAGAAACAGTAGTTTCTTCACGACTCCACCTCCTCTCCGCCGAAAAGCTCAACGCCCGGAACGAACCTTGCCCTCTCCACCGATCTCCTCTACCAGCGACTCTACCAGTTTCACGGCCTCCCCCACCACCGCCTGCACCGGCTCGCTCAGCTCCATCAGCATATCGTCGTAGTCTTCTCCGCTCAGAACCACCCGCGGCTCACAGCCCACTACGAGGGTGCGGGTCGGTTTGGCGCCCAGAGCGCGGGATAGTTTGATCACCCTTACCGGGTCCATCCCGTGAGTGTCCAGCGACACCTCCCCGTCTTCTTCGATCTCCGGCTCGATAAGGTAGACAGTGCCCGGCTCCTCACCCCGCGGGACGGCGTCCACGAAGACGACGGCCTCGTAGTCCTCCTGCAGCGCGTAGGCCAGATCCATCCCCCGAATACCGAAGTCCTTCACCTCGACGCCCTCCGGCATCTCGCGCTCCGCCAACCGCCTCACCACCTCGACCCCGAAGCCGTCGTCGCCGAGGAAGATGTTGCCCAAACCGGCGACCAGGACGCGCTTACGGCTCACGAAAGTCCTCCAGGTCCAGCGGTTCGATCTCCTCGGGGGAGAAAAAGAACCGGTGCCCGAGGATGCCATCCCCGCCCAGATCTCTGCCCGGATCGTCCTCCAACGTGACCGCGATATAGACCCGCTCCTCGTAATCCTGCTCTATGCTCTCGACGACTGCGACTTTCCCCGCGAGGACGATGTCCATGATATCCCCGCCGGAGTTGGGCCAGAGCAGGACCCGACTCCCCTTCTCGACCTCGACGCCACCAACGGTCACGCTCCGAAGCGTGGGCTTCCCCTCCAGCTCTCGAAAAAAGTCCATTCGCTACTCCCTCAACATCCGGAACTCCCGGACGGCCCCGTGCAGGTTCATAAGCTCCTCCGGCGAAAGAGACTCGGTTCTCTCCAGGATCTCTCGCGTCCGCGGGTCCGAGGCGCGCATCTCTTCTTTCTCCTCATCCGTGAGGGAGAGAATGTTCAGAACGAGCAACTGGTCGATCTCGCCCCCATCGAACAAGTCGCCGGGGCTCTCGGGGGCGACCTGGGGGTAGTCGTAGAGGATGATCGGGGACGAGAGCAGCATGCTCCCATCCCCTTCCTCCCCAACCAGCACCGGCCACGTCTTCAAATTCTCGCACTCTCGTACATCCTCCTGGAACTCCTCCGGCGGATCCATCAGCGAGACGAACTCCCCTCCCTCTACCTCCAGCGCCGTATGCGTCGAAGCGAAGGTTTGCCTGAGCGTGCTCTCCCGGTCCTCTCCATCCCAAGGAGTGGTGTTGGTTATCCCGACCGTTACCCTGAATACGCCCTCCCGCAAGAGCTCGGCCTCTACCTCCACCGTCCCGCACAGCGTGCGCCACCCGCGCACCACGGCCCCCACGACCTCCCCGCCGGGCTCCGCCAGCAGCTCCTCCCTGCTCCCCCCGGGAATATCTATCCCCACCCGCATAGGCGACTCCAGCAGGTCGGAGAGCTCGAACCGTCCGACCACTATCTCCCGTTCGATCGCCTCGTCCCACGACAGGTAAAGCTCTCCCCCGACCCGCAGCTCGTCCACGAACTCTAAGACATCGCCCCTCTTCTTGCCGACCCTGCGCTCGGCGACGTGCAGGAAACGTACCCTCACCCCGATCGTGGATTCTTCGTCCCCCGACACCAGGCACTGGGTCTGCATGAACCAGGGATCGTCCTCGCCCCTGGCCTCGCTGTAGGCTCGCGGATACACCCCCCCGAACGTCCAGCGCTGCTGGTTCTTCTTCGCCGACCGGCGGTAGGGCCACAAGACGTACCCTTCGTAGAGCACCGTCTCGGCGATCTTCTTCACCGCGTCCACTTTACCGCTCCACCCCCTGCTCGCTGGCGCGCAGCAGCGCCTCCACGGCGGCCTCCCAGGTCGGGAGTCCCATACGCACCTTGTAGTCGTAGAGTTGGTCGAAGGCGTCTTTGTGCAGCCTTATCCAGGCGCTGTTTGGGAAGTAGCGCTCCATCGTCTCCTTCCACAGCCGGACCGGCATCCTGAACTCCGCCTCTTTCTCCCAGGAGATCCGGGCTACCTGCAACCGCCCTCCCTCCGCCGCATAGAAGACCGTCCCGCTGAACAAGAACTCCAGCGGAACTTCGCCGTCCTCCAGCGCATGGAAGTACTTGGAGCCGATCACCTCCATATCGTAGGTGCATGGGATGGGCATGTCGACGACCGTGCTCCCGGAGAACCGAGGAACCTGCAAGGTGGTGTGGGCCCACAACAGGCTCCGCAACGTCTGCCCCCACCTGTGTGGCGCGCCGAAAACCTCCAGGAGCCGTTGCTGCTCCGCCGTGTCGTAGTGCCGCTGCGTCGCCGCGATCCTGACCTGGGTGTTCAAAGAAACGGAGCGTATGGGTTCTTCTTCCAGGTTCTCGACGCGCAGCTTGAAGAGGAGGCTCGGAACGGCGGCATATTCGAGAACTTCGGCACCCTCTATCCCGAAATCCAGGTCAGGCACGGCTAGCTCCCATCAGCCGTCGCCGTCCTAATGCCCAAGCTGACTGCTGGTCGCTGAGCCGACAGCTCGTTCAAGCCGGCGGTAGGTTCGGGCTGTTTGGGTCTATCGGGTTCCTGGACCCGGGGTTGATGCTCGTGGATTTCCGGGCATAAGCCCTGGAGCTAGGACGCCCAGCCCCTGTCTCACCGGTGTACTCGATGCCGGGATCCCCCTCCATACCACCGGGCTCGTTACCCTGGGCTACCCCATCCACGTGCGAGGGTGCGTCCATCTTCGTGTCCGGCTTCCCTACCCTTATGTCCCCCATCTGCTGACTCCTTTCCTCGTGGCCTATTCATACCCCTAATCGGCGCGGGCGACAGGCCTCAACCTTTTGCCCCAACGGTCTTGGAGCGCCCCTTTAGTGCTTCGAAGAACCGATCTATCTCCTCCCAGACCTCCTGCCCGCCGCTGAAACCTTTCCAGTGGATCCGGATGAGGCCCACCAGGCTGTAACACTCGTCCATGGGGACAAGGAAGTGCTCCCTCGCTCCCTTCGCCCGGTTTACCAGGAGCGCCTCCACGTCCCGCTCCATCCTCTCGAGTACCGGATTGTGGGTCTCAAACTCCTCCCAGGCACCCAGCTTCAAGAGCGACTCCGTCGGTCCCATCGGGCTAGGATAGAACGCCACGACGCGTTCCGCGGGCGCGCTGTAGAAGAAGAACGCCATATCCACCGGGATGCGCAGGCTCTCCCACTGTGCGTCGCTCATCTCGAAGTCCTCGAGGAACAGGTGGCGGTCGGGTATGAGCCGGTAACGGCCCTCGCTCGCCGCTTCCTCGTAGAAGAGGATGGAGCACGCCCGGCAGGCGCATACCAGCTCCCGCGTGGAGATGTTCAAAAGGTGCCGGTGTTCAGGCGGTATCGGCTCGCTGCACAGCTCACAGATCTCCTGAGTGACCTGTTCCTGCCCGGTCTGCGCCGCCGTTTTTTCGGGCGCCTGGGCGAACCTACTCAGCGCGGAGAAAGCGGAGGAAGTCCTCCCGTTGCCTGGCTCGGCCATATACCTCAGCCCACCGCGCTCGGTAGAGCGATCTTCACTATGCTCCGCCGCCCGGGGCCCTGTCTCTCCTCGACGACTTCCTCGCTCACGAGCAGCGGGATGGGCTCTAGATATAGCTGCTGGGCATCCAGGCACCTCCCAGCCCGGCGTACGTCGTAGCGGCGCCCGCATCCCGGACAGCCCAGCTCGGCCCCCTTCAGGCTACCTCCCTCCAGCGATTCTCCACAGCCCGGACAGAGGTGACGGTAGGCGTAGAAGTCATCCTCCAGCTTCACGAAGAGTACCGGCTCGCCGGAGATCTCCTTTACCAGCATCCCGCCGCCAGAGAGTTGGGGTAACCCACCGACGACCGTCCAGGAGGTTTGTTCCTCCTTCGGTTTCTTCTCCTTCCTGCGCAGCGTAGGCCCCGCCACCAGGGTCGGCGCCGGTTTGGGCTCGGACACGCCCTCGGCCTCGATCCCCTCCAGGTCCGGGGCGGCCTTCTGGATGGCTTCCTCTATCGCCAGCTTCAGCGTCATGGCCGAGGATGGACATCCGTCGCAGCTCCCCTGCATCCGCAGGCGCGCCACGCCCCCTTCTACCCCCAACAACTCCACGTTCCCGCCGTGAGATTGCAGGTAGGGCCGCACCTCTTCGAGGGCACTGACCACCCGCGCCTCCACGTCCAGCGGGTGCAGCCCGTGCAAGAGCAACAGGTGCGAGATCAACTCGTCTTCGGCGAAGGCCCCGAAGGTTCTCTTGCTCTCCTCCCCGTCAGCGACAACCTCCATCATGCGGGCCAGACCCTCACCGTAGAGTTCCAGAAGGACCTGCACCATCTCCGCGGCCTTCGCCCGGGCGGTCGGGTCCTTGAGGGCTTCGATCTCCCCCAGCAGCGTCTCTACCCTGACGACTCGCTCTTGCAGTCCCCGGTCGTCCAGAAGCATTTCAACCTTTCCCCAAGAGGCAGGCCCTCCTTGCAGGGCCCGCCCGTTTGCACACCGTAGGGGACGACCCGGCCGGATCGTCCCCTACGTCTCTACTGTATGTCTATCCCCAGCGTCGGGGAGTGCCGCCTTTCGAGTATCTTGCCCTCGCCCGAGTACATGTGCACTCCGCACGGCAGGCACGGGTCGAAGCTGCGCACGGCGCGCATGATGTCGATGCCCCTAAAGTTGTCGGGACCGTTCTCCTCGAAGATCGGGGAGCCCGCGACCGCGTCTTCATAAGGGCCGAGCGTTCCGTAATAGTCGGTAGGAGAACCGTTCCACGGCGTGGGCGGGTAGGGGTGGTAGTTGGCGATCTTGCCGTCCCGGATCACCAGGTGGTGCGAGAGGACCCCGCGCACCGCCTCGTGGAAGCCGCAGCCGATGGCCTCGTCGGGCACCTCGAACTCCTGGAAGGTCTGAGTCTCTCCCGCGTGTACGAGCTCGAGGGCCTTCTCCAGGAAGTAGAACGCCGTGGCCGCCGAGTAGGCTATGAAGTAGACCCGGGCCCGGTCGCGTTCGATGGCGTTGGACCACTGCGGCACGTTCCAATCGAACTGCATCTCGGGCATGGCGCCCGTCTTGGGGAGGTTGATCTGGACGCTGTCACCGGTGGCTCTGACGCCGCCTCCGAGAACGGATTGCATGTCCACCATCCCGGCGAGCGCCGTGGTCCAGAGCCGGGCGAGCGCCCCACCACCGGTATCGAGCGCCAGGTGATCCCCGGTGCGCTGATCGTACCAGCGCGGGCTCATGACCCAGCTGTAGTTGCCGCCCTCCAGGTCCCGCTTCTGGGGCTTGGGGATCGTGGTCTGGTTCCACGGGTGGCGCTTGTCCACCGGGTTGCCCAACGGGTCGCGGGTTACGAAGGTCTCCTCGTTCTGCCAGTCCTCGTAGTAGGAGGAACCGAGCAGGATGCGGATGCCGAGGTTTATGTCCACCAGACTCGTGGTCACCAGCTCGCCGTCCACGATGACGCCGGGCGTAACGTACATAGCCCGTCCCCACTCGGCCATGTTCTCGTACTTGTAGTCGCACACGTCCGGGTTTTGGAACGCCCCCCAGCAGCCGAGCAGGATGCGCCGCTGACCGACCTTGGCGTACTCGCCGTCTGTAACCTCGTAGAAGAAGTCGAAGACGTCGTCGTTCATCGGCACGGCCTTCTTCACGAAGTCTATGAACTTCATCAGCCGTACCAGGAAGTCGGTGAAGACCTGGGGTGTTGCTACGGTGCCCGTGCCGCCCGGGTACAGGGTAGAGGGGTGTACGTGCCGGCCCTCCATCAGACAGAACATCTCGCGGGTGAGCCGGCTCATCTGCAGCGCTTCCTTGTACGTCTCCCCAGTGAACGGGTTGAACGACCGCATGATGTCCGCGATGGTGGCGTAACCGTGGATCTCGGCGTTGGGGGCCGGCGTCCGCTCCGCCCGCTCCAGCCAGCTCGGGTTGGTCTCCCTGACCAACTGCTCGCAGAAGTCCACGAACACCAGGTTGTCCTGGAAGATGGTGTGGTCGAACATGTACTCTGCGGCCTCGCCGAGGTTGTAGATCCACTCGGCCAGCGGCGGCATCGCTATCCCGTAGGCCATGTTCTGGGCGTAGACCGAGCAGACGGCGTGATTATCTCCGCAGATGCCGCAGATGCGGCTGGTGATGAAGTGCGAGTCGCGAGGGTCCTTGCCCTTCATAAACACGCTGTAACCGCGGAAGATGGAGGAGGTGCTCTTGCACTCGACCACTTCCTGGTTATCGAAGTCTATCTTGGTGTAGATCCCGAGATTCCCGACGATGCGCGTGATCGGGTCCCAGGACATCTCCACGAGGTTCCTGGCTTCGGGACTGACTTCCTCTCGTATAGCCACCTATCTTCCCCTTCCTAGTTCGGCCAACGCGGGTTGTAGCCGGTCGTAAGCTCCTGCTTGTTGTGACGCCACTTGGGTTCCTTGTTGACCGTCGTGTTGGTTATGCTGCGCAGCTTGGTGATCATGGCGCCGTAGGCCTTGGTCAAGGTCGAAGAGACCTTCCCGCCGGGTGGTTCATCCATGAACGGCATGAACTTGTCCGGGAAGCCCGGCATCGTGCAGCCGATGCAGATGCCGCCCACGTTCGGGCATCCCCCGAGTCCGTCCATCCAGCCCCTCTTGGTCACGTTGCAGTTGACTACCGGCCCCCAGCAGCCGATCTTCACCTGGCACTTGGGCGAGTTGTAGTCCATGGCGAAGTCGCCCTGCTCGTAGTAGCCGGCCCGGTCGCAGCCCTCGTGCACCGTCTTCCCGAAGAGCCAGGTGGGCCTGAGCTGCTCGTCCAGCGGGATCATCGGGGAGAGTCCCGCGGCTTGATAAAGCAACCACGTCACGGCCCATGCAACCCGTGGGGTTGCCCGCCATCGCGTGGATCCCACCGTAAGTCGCGCAGGTCCCGGCTCCGACTACCGCCCAGGCCCTCGGGGCCAGCTGGTCGATCCACCAGTTGAGGGTCTGCGGCTCGCCGGTCGCCGGATCGTTCCCGAACGATGTCCAGTACCCGTCCCCGTTGATGTTCTCGTTTGGGATGGAGCCCTCAATCACTAAGACAAACGGGGCGTCGAGTTCGTCGTTCGCCGCTTGGCGGAAGGGAAGCATGAACTCCTCCCCGCCGAGCGTGGGAGAGAGCACCTTGTTGTGCAGATGCACCGTGGGTAGCCCCGGTATGTTACCCAACAACACGTCCTCGATGCTGGGCAGCGTGGCCGCCGTTACGGAGACCGAGTCGCCATCGCAACTCATCCCCTCCGAGATCCACAGTATATGGACCTCCTCGACCCCTTGTTGCTGGCCCGAATCCGTCGTGGCTTCCAAGAGCGCTACCTCCCTTTCCCTTAGCTCGGGTTACGCTCTCCAACTCGTGGCATCCTCCGCGCGTTTCCCCGCCTGCGCAGCATGCTCGCCCACAACTATAGCTCACCGCAATTCCCGACACAAATTAAATTTCTGCGTTACGTATTCTCAGATACTAAAGAAGACCCGTACCCACGCCAGTAGCGGCCACGAATTGTACAGACCAGAGCATCGCGAGTATCTTTTGGGTACGGAAGGAGAAGTAAAGTCTACGGGGAGGAGAGAGTATGGCCGACAAGGTGCATCTCTACACCACGGCCGGTTGTCCCTATAGCGCGGCCGCCCGAGAGGATCTGGAATGGCGCGGGGTGGACTTCGTGGAGTACGACGTGGAGCGGGACCGGGATGCCTACGAGCGGATGCTCGAGCTCACCGGCGGCAACCGTACGGTTCCCGTGATCTTCGAGCAGGGCAAGCCCGTCCAGGTGGGTTGGATGGGCCAGGGGTGCTTCGTCTAGAGCGTGGCCTGCCGCGGGGCTTCAGATGATCTTCTTGCTTCGCAGGTAGACGAGCATCCCCAACCCGAGGACCAAGCATAACGCCAGGATGGCGTAGAACCCATACTGCCATTCCGTCTCGGGCATGTACTCGAAGTTCATCCCGTAGATGCCGGTTATGAAGGTCAGAGGCAGGAAGATGGTGGAGACGGCCGTGAGCCGCGCTACGCTCTGGTTCACCCTCTTCGTCTCCTCGGCGTTGCGCCGGGTCTGCTGGGTAGTGTAGATGTCCAGCGAGTCCATCAGGTAGTCGCGCATGGTGTCGATCATGTCGACCACCCGGATCAGGTGGTCGCGCACGTCGTCGAAATACGCCGCACTCTCCTCGGGGATGCGCCTGGTGGTGGGCCTCAAGAGGACGCTCACGACATCCCTCAAGGGGACGGCCAGCCTCCTCAGGGCGGTCAGCTCGTGCTTGAGGTGAAAGAGCGAGTCGAGGACGGCCCCGTCGTCCTCCGGGTTCTCGTCCAATAGCCTGTCCTCTATGCCGTCCACCATCGCCGAGAACGTGTTCATGATCGGCAGATACTCGTCCACCACCGCGTCGAAGACCGTGTGGGCGACGTTGGCGGGCGAGGAGGTGACGAACTCGTTCCTCGAAAGGAGCCGCCGCCGCACCCTGTCGAGCTCCCTCAAGGGCCTGTGGTGGACGCAGACCACGTAGTTGTTCCCGACGTACATGTCCACCTCGACGGTCTCGACACGCCGCCTCTTCTCGGAGAGGTGGAACGAGAACAGGGCCACGAAGAGGTACTCGTCGTAGATGTCCACCTTCGGCAGATGGCTCCTGGTGAAGCAGTCCTCTATGGTCAGCTCGTCGAACCCAAAGACCTCCCGCAAGAGCCGTCCATAAGGCCCGCTCTGTTCCCCTTCAGTGCTAGCGACGTCGCACCAGATCAGAGCGTCCGGATCGGACAGGTGGTAGGGCAACTCCTCCAGGCCGACGTCGGTCTGGAGCACGCCGGTACCGTCGAGCACCACGAGATCCACGTTCTTCGGTAGATTCTTAGTCCGCTTCTCCGCCATAAGAGCCCGCTTTTCCGACGACGATTGGCAACAGCTTATAACGCGGGCGACCCTTGCTGGATCAACTCATGAGCGCGACGACCGGCGCTCTCCGCTTACGTAGTGTGCCGGAGGGTCTCGGTTGCTAACCTTGACCTTCTCCCTTCACCCGCATTTCGCCGCAAGGCGAGGTCTAGAAGTGGCGAGACCCGGAGTCGAACCGGGGACACCATGATTTCCAGTCCCGCTTGCTCAGTTTATCACCGGGGAGCAAGCCCAAGTATGCCCCCACGCCGACCCCGAGCAGCAGCAAGGTACCCACGAACCCGGAGAAGAGTATCGCCCCCGTTGCGTCCAATGCCTACTCCCCCTTTCGCCTAGGGGCATTGTACGCAAGTGCCCACCCTATTGGCTTCTCTAGTTGCCCCTACCGGGGGGCACATTAGCTGGACTTTAGCCGTTACGCTGCATAGCAAACCGCGTCGGTTAGGCGTTCCACGAACGCTCTCGGCACTTTTACCGTCTCGCTCTCCCGGAGCGACCCGCAAAAAGTCGCATTGGACCA
>JAIVIG010000490.1 GCA_020200675.1 Actinomycetota bacterium | reverse complement strand
GAGCAGAGGTCCTCTACCCGCCCCTACGACTCCCGGGCGATGGGGGAGGACAACAGCGTAGTCTCCGACTGGATCATGGAGGCAGGATGACCGCGAGGCGGGACGCGTTCGGCAACCTCATCGGCTGCTACGAGGGGACCGGGAGATTCGACGGACAGCGAGCCAGAGAGGGAGGCGGACGATAATGCACCAAGTAGCGGGGTGCTATCCCCAAGATTACGGTCAATATGACCTCTGGGATTTCTATGATCTAGACTACGGCCGCCGTTTGCCGTGCGGCAACATTGGCACAATGTTGCACTACCTCACGTCGCCGGGTACGCGTACTGTCGACCTCGGGGCTTCGAGCATCACCTCTGGCACGGCTACGCTTTACCTCACGGGTCCGTGCGCTGACGATGGACGGTCGCTCACCATCCGGTACCGGCTCACTAAGGCGGAGGTGCTCGAGGAGCGGGAGCATCACCTTCTCTTAGACGCCGTAAAAAGCATTATCCCACCAGCCGCGAGCCGCTGCACTCTACGCCAAAGGTGATCGCCCAAGTCCTGAGTCTGACCCCGGCTCTGACAAGAGTTTCTTGAGAGTGGCTTCGTGGAGATGGACTCGGTTCTCCAGGGCTTCGCCGGCGTGCTGGTGGAGCTGGTGCCTAACGGGATCCCATGAGCTTGACGCGCAAATTTCCATTACTATACAATCCGGAAGATAGAAAGACACGCCCGCATTGCGGAAGATAGGAAAGGGGGAAAGGGTGTGCCAGCACGGGTCGGCTCTGCGCAGACGCGGTCGTACCCCTCGTTGTGCGTGCAGTGCTCGGAACCCCTGTCCGCCCGAAGGTATTGCGACCAGAAAAGGGAGTTATGGTAGTCATTCCCTGCTAGGAAGGAGACGGCCCTCGAGCGCCTCGGTAGGGCACGTACATCATCAGGTGCACTCTTGTCCGGATTGGGTCGCCCGGCTGCCCCTTGCCCGTGGCCATGCTTATGTCCCCGCGGTTCTACGAGGAGGCTGCGAAACGATCGAAGGCCATCGCCAGCGCACTATTCGAGATCGGCTGCACGCCGGACTACGCTTTTGTAACGCTCCGGTTTCTGACCCTCGTAATGCTGCCGGAGCTTCACATTTGGGACACAGATTGATCGAAGCAGGCAAGGGGGCTTCCGCTCCGCTGGCTTGATCGAGGAGAGTCGGTGACGCTTGTGGCGCCTTACGGGTCGTTGATGTAGATCCCTGTAGAAAGGAGGACCGGGGGCAGATGGAGTTTCTTCAGCCGGATAGCTGGCAGGAGGCGCTGGAGACCAAAGCGGCGCACCCCGGTGCCGTGCCCATCTTCGGAGGGACCGATGTGATGGTCGAGATGAACTTCGACCGCGGGAGACCAGCGGCCGTGATGGACCTGACCCAGGTTCCCGAGATACAGGAGTGGGGGGAAGAGGACGGGCGCCTGCGCGTCGGGGCTGGGGTTACATACTCCCGCATCATCGCCGAGCTCGGGGACAGGCTGCCCGGGCTGGCGATGGCCTCGCGGACCGTCGGCTCGCCCCAGATCCGCAACCGGGGCACCGTCGGGGGCAACCTCGGCACCTCCTCCCCTGCCGGCGACGGCCTGCCGCCCCTGTACGCCTCGGACGCCGAGGTGGAAGTGTCCTCGACCGATGGCACCCGCCGCGTCCCCGTGACCGAGTTCATCACGGGCCCGAAGAGGAACGTTTTGAGGGCCAACGAGCTCATAGCGGCCTTCCACATCCCCGAGGCCGAGGGACCTCAGCAATACTCCAAGATCGGCACCCGCAACGCGATGGTGATCGCCGTGTGCGCCTTCGGCCTCGCCCTCCACCCGGAGCAGAGGAGGGTCGGCGCCTGCGTAGGATCTGCGGCGCCGACGCCGGTTCGGGCGAGGTACGCTGAGGGGTTCATCGAGGGGGTGCTCGAGGAGCGTGGTCTCTGGGATTCGCGGCAGGAGATTGGCGAGACGACGCTCGAGCGCTTCGGCGAGATGGTAGAGATGGCGGCCCGCCCGATAGACGACGTCCGTGGCACCGCCGCCTACCGGACCCACGCGGTGGGCGTGATGGCCCGCCGCACGCTCAAGTGGGCCTGGGACGAGTACAGGGGAGGTGGATGATGCTGTTTCTCAGGCTCAACGTCAACGGCGAGATGAGGGAGGCGGATGGCGTCTGGGAGGGCGAGAGCCTCCTGTACGTTCTGCGTGAGCGGCTCGGGTTTCCCGGCTCGAAGAACGCCTGCGAGCAGGGCGAGTGCGGCTCGTGCTCCGTGTATCTGGACGGCGTGCTCGTCTGCTCCTGCCTGGTCCTCGCCGGCCAGGCCGAAGGACGCGAGATCGTCACGGTCGAAGGGATCGCCGACGGCGAGGACCTGCAC
>JAIVIG010000225.1 GCA_020200675.1 Actinomycetota bacterium | reverse complement strand
AACCAACATAGTACCTATTCGTGAACTATCCTTGTTCGCCGATCCTCGCAGCTTCGAAACCAATCCTTACACGCTGAAGAGGAGCACTGTGGTCCTGCCTTTGGTAAGACGACGAGGTGACGTTGAAGGACCACAGGCGCTGCGAAGGTTAGCTACGCTGGTCACCTCGAAAGCCTATAAGGCTGCACAGCAGAAGTTTCTTTGCTCCAAGCACTTCTTTGCCTCTCCCGCTGGCAGCGATGGCAAGCGAGTCTCCACACTGCAAGTCGCAGATGGGATCCTCTTCGGGATACCAGTCTTCTACTTGGCTCGACTCCGACTCTAGCTCCTTATAACGCTGCATACGTCCCCCTAACCAACGTCCTCGCCACACGCAAGGGTAACTTCTACGACGCGCTGTTTACTGCCCGGAAGCCTTAAGGCTGCGTCTTAAATCCCTAACACTAATGTTTTCTTCGTCAAAGCCCCCGATATCAGAGTTGCCGATAAGGTCCGGTCCTCGTCCTCCATCCAGATTATTAGCAAGGAAAATTGCCCCTCCGCACTGGTGGCATTCGAAGGCGGTGCGTCCTTCTGAATACCAGTTTTCTTCACGGCCGAGGAGGATCAGACTCTCCCTGCACCGGCGGCATTCAAGCACGGTACGATCTAGACAAAGGACATAACATTCAGATTCAGAATCGGATTGCACAGCCCCCCCTTTCACGCTTCTCCCCAGATGGTAACCAGCGCCAGGTAGAAGCTATTGTTTTGCTCGAGGGTAAGATTTGCATAGCCAAGCGATGCATACAAGGTGAAGCGTGCTCTACTTGATGCAGGTTGTGGTAGACCCGTGGTTCCTAGGGAAGTACATGTAGAGCTTAGGTCGAAGGTTAGCCTGACGATATTCGGTCCACGCGTCGCCGAGGGGATCGGGGCGAGCTACGAGCTGCGGCTCGGCGAGTACCGCTTCCGCGCTGAGGTGGCCGAAGGCCGGTTCGAGGTCGTTCGCGGGGCCGCAGACCGGCCCGACGCGACCATCGAGACCGCCCAGCCACCCTGGCCGCACTGGTCTACGACGGCCGCTCCCTCGCGGAGGCGTTGCGCTCCGGGGACCTGGAGATCGGGGGCGACGGGTCGGCGGTGGCGCGCTTTCTTACCCTGTTCCCACTACCCGAGCCGGTCCCACCCGCCATCGATCAGTACGGTCAATCCTTAAAATAGAGGCGACCCACCCTTTAGAACACGCGCTGGATCTATACAGACGTTACCCTTTTCAACTCTGATCGTACTCGTAGAACCCCCTTCCGCTTTTGCGTCCGAGTCTTCCTGCGGCCACGTAGCGCTTCAAAAGCGGGCTGGGCCGGTACTTGGGATCTCCCAGGCCCTCGTGCAAGACCTCCATTATGTGCAGGCAGGTGTCCAGCCCGACCATATCCGCGAGCTCCAACGGCCCCATTGGGAATCCCGCCCCCTGCTTCATCGCCGTGTCCATCTCCTCGGGCCCGGCCACGCCCTCCATCACGCAGTAGGCGGCCTCGTTGATCATGGGCACCAGGAGGCGGTTCACCGCGAAACCGGGGAAGTCCCCAACCTCGACCGGCTCCTTCCCGAGCCGCTCGGCCAGCTCCCGCGCCGTCTCGTACGTCTCGTCGCTGGTCTCAATTCCGCGGATGATCTCGACGAGATCCATGACCGGCACCGGGTTGAAGAAGTGCATCCCGATGAACTTCTCGGGTCGCCCCGTGTGCGCCGCGAGCTCGGTGATGGAGATAGAGGAGGTGTTCGAGGCGAGGATCGCGTCGTCCTTGAGCTGCTCGTCCAGGGCGCTAAACACCCCCGTCTTCACCTCAATGGTCTCAGGGACGGCTTCTATCGCCAGGTCCGCGTCCGAGGCGTACTCCGTCCCCGACTCGATGCGCCCCATCGCCTCGTCCATCTCGTCTTGGGAAATGCGCTCCTTCTCTACGGACCTAGAGAGGTTCTTCTTTATCGTCTCTAGGCCCTGCTCCACCATATCCTGCTCGACGTCCGCCAGATGCACGGCGAGGCCGGCCTGCGCGGCGACCTGGGCTATGCCGCTCCCCATCTGCCCCGCCCCAACGACCTGTATCTTTTCGATGGCCAAGATCTACCCCTTCCCCGGTCCGGATAACTTCGGTTCGTACCCGGCGAGTCAAGTGCCTTAACACGCCGGGTCTTATACCCTTCTACCAGTACCCTATCTCTTTCGCCTTATGCTTCAGTTGGTCGCGGAAATTAGGGTGCGCGATGCCGATCAGGACGTGTGCGCTCGCGGATGCTCTTGCCCCTCAGTTCGGCCACGCCACACTCGGTTACTAAGGCCTTTGACGTAGGGGTGCCAAGAGCGTTCAGAACAACTGCAGAACAACTGCATGATTGATGTGCTAAACCCATGACCGATACGAACGCCCCCGCGCTCAGGAGAGCCTCCTCAAGTATCACAGCGAACTCGTTCGGGTATCGCACCAGACAGCGTCTTCGATCACGCGGCGTCGCCAGAAAGCTCCGCCTCGAGGAGCGCGTAGGTCGGTTCCGGGTTCCGAGAGCGGAAGCGCAGCAGACGATTGCCGGAGCCCAGCGCCGTCTCAACGAGCACGTACCGCCCGCCGTCGAAGACGAGCTCGACGAGTACCCCAGCAAACCCGTCCAAAACGGGATCCATCGCCACCGCGACCGACTCGAGTACCTCGTAGCCTTCGACTATCTGCACGCCCTTGCACCTCCTTTCTTCCGATTATACGGGCGGGACCCGCGGATCCCGCCACCTTGAAGCCCAGGCTAAGCCGCCTCGCGATCGAATTTGATCGAAAGATGGAGCTCGCTGTCGGTAGCGAGCCCCCGATTCTCCGTTGCTCAGGTGGTGAGCGTTTCGATCTCCTCCTGGGTGCCCTCGTCGGCGACGTTGTCGAGGAAGGTCTGGCGACCGGTCTCCTCGGGGAAGACGTCCCCGTGGTCGCTCGAAAGCAGGGCCTCCTCGCCCTCGGACCCGGCCCCGTCGGTCTCTGCCCAGGGGCTCACAATCCCGAACCTCGGCTCGCGGATTAGGCCGTTCAGGCTACGCCGGAACTTCCCCTCGTCGAGGGGCTCGGAGGCGGCGAGGAAGACCTCATCGGTCTTCCGGCTCTGTAGGCGCCTCACCTTCCCGGCGTTGGCTAGCTCGCGAAGAACTGCTCCCAGGACCGCTTCGGGTTCGGCTGCCCTCGTACCGGCGAGCTTTTGGCGTGTCGGGAGCCAAACTCACGCTCGCGTATAGCACCGCCCTCGCGCCTGAGGAGATGCTGTGGGCAGCCCCTTCTATACGGACGAGGACCTAATGTTCGCCTCTGGGCACGGGACATTCCTCGACACCCAGAACATCGTGAACCGCCACTATAAGCCGCTTCTCAAGCGGGCGGATCTCCCCCGTCCGCTTCCACGACCTCCGGCACTCGTGCCTCTCGCTCCTCACCCAGCGCGGCGAACCCATCCGCGACCTCCAAGCCCTCGCCGTACACGCCACCGCATCTTTCACCCTCCAACGCTACACCCACCACTACGACACTTCGGCCAAACGCACCGCCGACGCGATGGACGAAATACTACCCGACGAACCATAGCAAGCGGCATGGACGGCACTCCAGGTTAGTACACTTTAAGCGCGAAATGGGAGCGGCTACAGGGCGTCTGCGGAAACCTTGTAGCCGCTTTCTCTTAGCTCTCTCGTCAGCTTGTACGGCCAGTCTCCGCCCGAGACGAAAGGCTTGAACAATACGCCCGAGAAGTCTGACGGGATCTCCACAATCCCCTTGTGCAGGGCAACGACATTTTCTCTCCCTAGTTTTCCGAGGAAGAAACCCAGCTCCAGTATCACATTCTGGCGCGCTCGCGGCTGTGCTGTGTTGGGGCCGCCTGTGTTCGCGTATCCTGTGTCGTCGGGAGAGAGGAGCACCACGGCGAAACCCACGTCGGAGTAGTCGTAGAACTTCTCGATGATAGTACGCCCACGGTCGGGCTGCTCGTGCAGTATCACGGGCTCCAACCCGAGCGTGGTCAGCACCCGAGCGACGGACTCTCTCATCCC
>JAIVIG010000489.1 GCA_020200675.1 Actinomycetota bacterium | reverse complement strand
GGTCTTTGTGGCCTCCGAGAGGATCGAGCCGGGTGAGAACCACCGCTTCCGCCTTGAGATCCCCATCGAAGCGAGAGCGATCACCTCGCGAGAAGAAGACAAGGCGCCGCCGCCCGAGCCGGTCGGCGAGCCCTTTGTCTTCGAGTTCGAGATCCCCGTGCGGCCCGTCCCAACAATAGAGGTAGATGAGAAAGCCAGGGCCAACGGCCTCACGCTCACCCTCAAGAGGATAGAGAACTCCCCGGGCAGGCCCCAGGCGATCATCTGCTTCGAGCCCCCCGACGACGAGCACGCGTGGTCGCCGGTAGTGAAGAAGAGCGGGCTCACCTTGAGCGAACCAGCCGATGGGTACCTCGAGGTCGGGAGAGTAGGGGATGGCTGCTGGGCGGTCGCGCTGCTTGAGCGGGTGGAGGGGCACGCCTCGGTGACGGTGACGGAGATCGAGGGTCATCCGCGCAACGTGCCGGCCGATGGCCCAAAGGATGTGAAGACGATCCGGGGTCCCTGGAGGTTCGACTTCGAGGCTCCCGGCTACGAGTAGCGGAGAAGGGGGCGAAGAGGCAGAGCCGAGTGGATTTCGACACGACATCCGACAATGCTGCGAGCGGGAGACCCTGGAGCGGTCCTCCCGACTTCTCGACGGGGAGCACTAACCGATCCGGCACAGGACACAGCTTTGCTGCATCGCAGCGCGACCGCTGGCGCCATAGAGCTGGGGATGGAGGAGCTGATGCACGCGAGGCCTTCCGGATCCCCGCGGGTTCCCGCAAGGCCGCGCTCGTGTACCTGGGGATAGAGGCGTGGAGGGCCGGTTTGCTCGACCCCAAAGAGCTCGGGGAGGTGCGCGGGCGCGGGGTGGACGAGGCCGGGCTACAGCGCGCCCTCTACCGATCCTCGATGGGCGAGATAGAGCATGTCCTGGGGCCGGTTTTGAAGGGCCGCCTTATCATGGTCGAGGGACACCTGGCGGGCACGGGGCGCACCGCCCTGGAGAGGCTGGGCGCCGAGGTGGAAGAGCTCCGGCTCGAGGACGAGAGGCGCTACGTGGACATGACCCCGGCGATCTTCGTCTTCGCGGCGGTGGCGATGGCGGTGCGCTACATAAGCCTCGGCCTCGACGACCAGGACCTCTACATCCTCGCCGGCATCGGCTTCGCCCTGATGTACGGCCTCAGGCCCTTCTTCTTCAAGATGCAGCGGCCCAAGGACTCCTGAAGTTGTATAGAGAGATTGGGCTTAGAGCCGAGACCCGCAAAGATAAGTCGATAAGGCTTACTTGGGGAGTGGGTAATGAGATATTGCTGGGATCAGAGAACGTCAAATCAAGAGCTGGCTCGGCCACCAGCTCGGCTCCATATCTGAGGATCTCTACCGCCTCTTCGGTCACAGGAGCTTCCTCCACAGCCTCCTCGCCCTGGTCCTCGTCACCGCTGTCCTGGGCTTGCCGCTGTGGGGGCTCGTCGGTCGCCCGGTGCCGATGATCGCGGTCTGTGTAGGCTACAGCAGCCACCTCTTCGCCGACATGATGACCGTCAGTGGTGTCCGGCTCTTCTGGCCTTCCAGGGCCATAGCCGTCTTCCCGGGCCGTGACGAGTACCGCGTCGTCACGGGCGGCAACTCCGAACGCGTCTTCGTGGCGCTCGCCCTACTCTTCGCCCTGCTCTTCTACCCCGTCTCCAGGGTCGGGTTCGACGGCCTGATCTACCGCATGGGCGGCTCCGACACCCTCTACGGCCGGGTGACCTCCGTCACCGACGGCGACACCATCGAGGTCCGCTCCCAGAGCCTGACTACTCCAGTGAGGCTCATCGGCGTTGACACCCCGGAGACCGTCGCCCCCGACGAGCCCATCGGATGCTTCGGACCAGAGGCCTCGGACTACACGAAGCAAACGCTGACCGAGCGGTTGGTGAAGCTGGAGATCCCGCGGGTCGGGGACTCCGAGGACGCCTACGGCAGGACGCTGGCTTACGTCTGGCTCGACGCTAACGGCGACGGGGAGTACGAACACCTCTACAACGAAGACCTCGTCGAGCTAGGGCTCGCCCGCACCACCACTTTCAGCCACGCCCGACGGCGCGAGTTCGAGCGCGAGCTGGAGGAGGCTCAGGAGGAGGGCGCCGGTCTATGGGGGGCATGCCCCGAATTGGAAGGTTACTGACGGACCGGGCGTTCCGGAAGGTCCTGCGTAAGACCGAGGCGGGGTTCGATGCCGGGGACCACGAGACACCGACCCTGATCCTCAACACGAGAATCGGCCAGCGCGCCTAGCACGGTCTCGCCGGGGGCCGCGGGGGCCGCTATCAACCGTCCGTGCCGTGGCGGGTCACGCATACCCGCGAGCGGCGTGCGGCTGTTGTGCTGACGGGTTTGGCTCTGCTCTTCGGACACGGTAGGATACCGAGGGGTTGATCGTTTATCGAACCTAGTGCATGATCAAGCGACCTTCCGGGGAACGGACAGATGCTTGTAATGAGGACAACCGAAGACCCGGCATACCCTCTCGGCAAGCTCGTAAGCGCCCAACAGACCGTCGGGCTCGACCGCTTTGCGTTTGCCGTGGACCCATTTGGGCTCTATGGCGTTCAGCCACGGGCTCTGCTTCGGAAGAAGGCAACTCACGATCCTCACCCCCTGTCCGCTCTGCTTGACTTCTCGGTTGTGTCTTCCGAGCCAGCGCCTGACCTCCCTGGAGACGTGCCAGCTCGCGTTGTCCCAGATGAGGAGCAAAACCTTCTTGCCGATCTCTTCGAGCTTCTCCACACTCCACTCAAGGAATTGGGTCGTTATGGAACTGATGGGC
The DNA here is from genome assembly GCA_020200675.1 of Actinomycetota bacterium. Lineage (GTDB taxonomy): Bacteria > Actinomycetota > Rubrobacteria > Rubrobacterales > Rubrobacteraceae > Rubrobacter_F. The sequence goes on along the minus strand of JAIVIG010000489.1, from coordinate 801 downwards.
CTTCCGTCAACGAAGCGCAGCCACGTATCGCCGATCTCCGGCAGGTAGAGTCCGTAGCAGGAGATGGCTTTCGGCTCGGGGTCGTCTTTGGCGACCGACCGCTGAATGAGGCGCAAAGGCTTGCCCTCCTCGGAGAAGCTGCTCAAGGTGGGCAGAGCCACCCGGCTCCACCAGCACTCGTCACAGAAACCCACCGCCCAGCTTTCGGGATTGGCCGCGGCCACTTCCATCAGCCGATCGCGTCGCCTTTTTTTCTTTCGTACAGGGGGTCGGGGGAGGTGATCCACCGCTTGGCTCTCTGCCATCTCACTCCGAGAAGACGCGCCAGGGTGGTCCGGATGGTCTCCCCCGAGACCCGCCTCTGGGTAAGCCCCTCCTCAAAGCTCGCCTGTGCCGCCATCTCCAAAGTCCAAAGGCTCGTGTGGTATCCGAACTCCCTCGGGGAGCGGTGAAGCATCTCCCTCAGAGCCTCGGCACTCTCCTCCTCGAAGGCGTCGCGGGTTCTTTTGGGTCGCGAGGATCTGGCAAGGAGAGCAGCAAGGCCCCTCTCGTTGAAGTCGTGGATGGCGTCGCGCACAGTTTGCTGCCCGCAGCCGAGGCTTTCGGCTATTTTCGGGGCATACTCGCCCCTCGAACTCGCCAGAAGCATCTGGGAACGGCGCAAGGTGAAAGTGTCTTTGGAGCGCAGCCCGGCTTGGAGGGCTTCACGCTCCTCATCGGAGAACGAACGTACAAAGATTGGAGTTTTCATGGTGCTTACTGTAACTCGCAACACGAAACCTATCTTGAAGATGCACTAGG